>JAICGW010000115.1 GCA_025922945.1 Acidimicrobiia bacterium
CGCCTCGAAATGCGGTGCCAGCGCCATGTCGACGACTACCACCACCAGCAGGGAAATCGCGAAAACGAGAAGGTCGGCCAATCGCGGGGGGCCGGGACGGAAGGCGTCAAGATCGTCAGTGGCTTTCTTGGCCGCAAGAAAACCGGCGATGAGCATCAATCCAGATGCGACGACCAAGCCCAGTCGAGCCTCCCTTTGACGCAATGTACCCCACTTCAGGCCTCTACAAAACGGATTGATCAGGCAACGGTGACGACGACGGTGGCCGTATCGCAGCTTCCGCCGGCAGTGCAGATTCGGTAGGTAAAGGTGACGGTGCCGGCGAAGTTGGCATCAGCGGAATAGTGGATTCTTCCGCTGCCCTTCACCTCGGCACTTCCAGAAGACGGGCCCTGCACCAGCTGAAGCGTCGATCGATCGTAAGTGCCCGAGTCGTTGTCGAGCACGCCGATGTTGATCTTTTCGCTCGGCCTGGTGGCCGCCTGGTCGTCATTGGCGACGAGCGCTCCGGCGGTGGTGGTGGTGGAGGCAACGGTGGTGGTTGTTGTTGAGGTGGTCACAATCGTCGAGGGTGTGGTGACGACCGATGTCGTCGTGGTTGTCGATGTCGGGGGTGAAGCCGTGGTTGTCGGGGCGGCCGTGGTCGACGTGGTCGTAACCACAGAAGAAGTCGTGGTGGCGCTCGAGGCACCGGGTCCTTGCGCGGTTGGGCCTCCGGGACCGGCCGCTATGCCTTCACCTCCGGAGTCGAGATCCACGGTGTGATTGACCGGCGGACCCAGTTGATCCGGGATGAGGTTGAGGCCCGAGACCGGGATCAACCCTGAACCGGCGGCAATCGTGACGGCACCGGCCGTGACCACCGTCGCGACATCCCTACCCAGCGCTTGCAGCGGTCGAATGAACGGGAGGTCTGCCAGACCTCCGAGCGGGCCGGTGATCCAGCGCAGCCTTCCAATCGACAGCTCCATAAGCGCTCTCACCACTCGCGGGTCGAATTGGGTGCCGGAGTTCTGTGCTACCTCGGCTCGGGCTTCGGAGTGGGAGAGCCGCTGCTGGTAGGAGCGGCCGCTGACCATCACGTCGTAGGCATCGGCCACCGACACGATCCGCGCGCCGAGCGAGATGTCGGTTCCGGCCAGTCCGGCCGGGTACCCGGAGCCATCCCATCGCTCGTGATGATGTTGGATGGTCAGAGCCCATGGTCCGAGCCATTCACGAATCGGGGAGATGAGGCGCATCCCTTCTACGGGGTGTTGTTTGATCGTGGCGAATTCGTCCTCGGTCAACCGACTGGGTTTGTTGAGGATCTCCGCCGGCACCGAAAGCTTGCCGATGTCATGCAGGAGCGCCGCCCAGCGAAGCTTGTCACGATCGTCGGATGGAAGAGCCATTTCAGTGGCCAGTAGATCGGTGTAAGCCCGGGTGCGCTCGGCGTGGCCCCGGGTTCGCCGGTCGTGTTGGGAGATGGCCGCCACCAGGGCCAGGATTACCTCAGTCGCTTCCGCCAGGTCAGTCTGGCCTTCCTGAGTCGCCTGCTCTAGCCGCCGCTTGAGCTGGGCGACGTTTCCGGAGCGGAGAGCGAGGCCAAAGCGCGAGGGCGTCCGGTCGGGGAAAGCCAGGCTCAGGTTCAACAGCACCGAGAGTGGGAGGAGCCGGCGGCTGACCCGATCGGTGAGATGCGACGCCAGCGTGGCTGCTCCGATCACCGCTCCCCACCATCCAACGACTCCTGAGACGCCTATCGGCGGCTCGAGAAGGGACCCAACCGTGCGGGCAGCCAGAAATCCCACCGCCAGGGGGGCCAGAAAGGCGACGGCCCGGACCCCGAAGGCGGCCAGGCGACGCGGCTGCCAGCGTTCCCCGGGCGCGTTTGAATCGAGGGTCATCCTGCAAGGAATATCGGTCGAATGCGGCCGGCGTTGAGCCGCTAGCTAGTGGTTCAGCGAATTTACGAACGCCGCGGCGGCGTCGTCGAAGCCTCCGGCCACTCCCTTCACGATTAGCGGAAAGAGCATTGAGGAGAAAAAGCCCGTGCTAGCGATCGAGAGCGACAACGCCACCCAGGTGGCGCCACCATCCGGCTCGAGCTGCACGGAAATGTCTCCCCTCACCTGGGTCGAGTCGATCTCCATCACCATTTGCTTCTCGCGGATAGCAACGCTTCTAGTGGCGGTTCCTTGATATTCAGAACCTCCCACGATGATCACGAAGCGATAACCGAGCAGCTCTCCGTTTTCGTCGAATCGCTCTTCGCTCAGGCGCTCAACGCCGCCGATCTGAGCCCAGGTGGACGGCTGTTGCAGCTGCTTCCAGACGTCTGCCACGTTGCCCGAGGCGCGCGCCCGATGGGAGAATCGTTCGCTCGCCATCGGCTCACGATAATTCGAGGCCGCTCGACTCATTACGCTGGGTTCGTGACCCTCAGCGCCACGGACTTCCTTCGAGTAGCGCTCGATCCTCACCGATTGGCCGTTTTGGGGTTAGCTGCATCTGGCCCGCTCGATATCGATGATGCCGCCTATCGATTGTCGATCACAGTCGGCCAGGTGCGGAGAGCAGTCAGTCGCCTCGTCGAAGCCGGTTTGCTCGATTCGAATCTGGCATTGAATCGGCAAGCACTTCGAGATCTGGCCGAGACTCTCCCCGCCGACGAAGCAGTATCACCTTTGGTTCTCGAAGGACCGTGGTCTCAGGAAGAGAAGGACATCCTGGGTCGATTTTTCGTCGGCACCCGGCTTACTGAAATTCCGGCTCCGCACGCCCGGAGACGGGTCATCCTGGAAAGGCTGGCGCAGGAGTTCGAGGTGGGATTGCGGTACTCGGAGAAGGAAGTGAACTCCCTTCTGCAGACGTTTCACCCCGATTACGCCGCCCTGCGAAGGTTCATGGTCGATGAGGGATTTCTGTCTCGAGCCGACGGCAGCTATTGGCGGAGTGGGGGCAGAGTCGAGGTAGACATTGCCTGATCTGCGGGCGCTCCAAATGACGACCGACCTCTTCGACTACATCGTCTCCCACAGCAGCACCGACCCCATTTACCGCCAAATCCAAGAAGACACGCTGCGCTCGGCAGGATCGCAGGCGGGGATGCAGATCGGTGAGGATCAGTTCGCTTTGCTGACGCTTCTCACCCGCCTGGTCGGCGCCCGCTTCGCCATCGAGGTCGGAACCTTTACTGGCACGTCCGCCGCAGCCATCGCCAAGGGCCTGGTTCCTGGCGGAAAGCTCCTCTGCTGCGATATCTCCGAAGAGTGGACCACCATTGCCCGCCGCCATTGGGAGGAAGCGGGTCTCTCGGACCGCATCGAACTCCGCATCGCTCCCGCCATGGAGACGATTTTCACCCTGCCGGCCGAGCCGCCGGCGGACCTGGTGTTCCTCGACGCCGACAAGGGCGGTTACGTCGATTACTACGAGGCCCTGATTCCGAAGTTGCGCTCAGGTGGGCTCTTGATAGCTGACAACACGCTGTGGAGTGGCAATGTTGTCGATCCCACCATCAGCGATCAAAACATCGATGGGATCCGGCGGTTTAACGATCGAGTGGCAGGCGACGCCCGTTGCGATGTTGTCATGCTGGCCATCGGCGATGGCGTCACTCTCTGCTTGAAGCGGTAGGGTCAGGATCTATGGCAGATATCGACTCTTGGTTGAAGCGCATCGACGCGGTCGAGCGACGTCTGGCGGCGCAGGTAGATCGTTCGGGGGGGACCACGGCGGCTGACGAAAAAACCGGGGAGACCTGGGAACGGGGACAGGTTTGGGGTCATCTCGCCGAGTTCATCGCCTTCTGGACCGAGCAGGTCGGGGACGTCATCGATGACTATCAAGGCGAGCCGGTCGCATATGGACGCAAGGGCGACAACTCCGCACGCAACGCCGCCATCGAGAGCGGATTGGAGGTGCCCATCGCGACCCTCTGGGAGGAAGTCAAGCTCGATCTGGCCGAGCTCCGGAGATTTCTGCTGGCGCTGCCCGAAGACTGGTCGTCGGCGGTTGGAAATCGCGATGGCCAAGAACTACGCGCCGAGGACATCATCGAGCGAACGATCGTCGCCCATCTCGAGGAGCACACTGCACAGCTTGAAGCGATCTAATGCCCGGTCTTCTTTGCTTCCACGCCCATCCCGACGACGAGGTGATCGGCACCGGCGGAATTCTCGCCCGCTACTCGCAATCGGGCGAACAGGTGGTAGTGGTGACCGCCACCGACGGTGCGGAAGGCGAGATACATAACTACGAGGATCCCGATTCGATCAAGGATCGCTTGAGCGATGTCCGGGCCACAGAAATTCGGGATGCTCTCACTCTCCTCGGCGTCAAACACCACGAGTTCTTGGGATATCGCGACTCGGGGATGATGGGAACCGAAGCCAACCAACACGAAAATGCCTTTTGGAACGCCGATCTTTTCGAAGCCACGGGGAGGTTGGTACGGCTAATCCGCCGCTATCAGCCCGAGGTGATGACGATCTATGACCCTTTTGGCGGCTACGGCCACCCCGATCACATCCAGGTCCATCGTGTCGGTCTGGCCGCCTTCTTCGGGTCTCGCGATTTGGGTTGGTACCCGCTCGAGGAAGGGGAGGAGGCCTGGGAGCCTCGCAAGCTCTACTGGGGCGCCTGGAGCCGCGGACGGATGAAGGCGTACTCGCAACATTTCGAGGAATCGGAGGATGAAGATCCCGGTGCCCGGGCCTGGTGGGAGAACCGTGGCATCCCCGACAGCGAGATCTCGGCCATCATCGACGTGAGTGATTTCGCCAACCTCAAGATCGAAGCGCTCAAGGCTCATCGCAGTCAGATCCCTGCCGACTGGATGATGTTGCGGGTGCCCGAAGAGGCCCGCTCGGAAGTATTTGGCCACGAGCATTTTCAGAGGATCTTTTCAACCGTGGATAGCCCATTGCCCGAGAGCGATCTGTTCGCCGGGCTCAGGTGACTGCTGCCGATCGCTGGCGGCAACAGCTCGAAGACTGGAAGATCCCTGAGGCCCTCCTGGCGGCGGTGGAGGAGTCGCCGTACGGCTGGTCCAAGAAGCTGTGGAAACGGCGGGCAGCCCGAGCCGTCGAACTCGACCGGAATTCACCCACTCTCGATCTAGTCAGAGACCTGGCAGACGGAGGATCGGTTATCGACGTCGGTGCCGGGACCGGTCGGGCCTCCCTCCCCCTCGTTCGGGACGGATACCGAGTGACGATGGTCGAGCCCAATCAAGCCATGCTCGACGGCCTGGCCGAACTCAAGGGCGAAGACGAATTTGAGGTGATAGCCGGGCGATGGCCCGCGATAGCAGGCGAGGTGGAACCACACGCAGTCGCTCTTTCCGCTCACGTCGTTTACGACGTGCCCGAAGTGGCCCCGTTTCTCAAGGCGCTCGACCAGACCGCCACGAGGGGGGTCGTGCTTGAGCTGACGCCCGCCCATCCCTGGGTCAATCTCGGCCCTCTCTATCGAGAACTCCACGGCCTCGAACGCCCTCTCGGCCCGACGATCGATGACCTGGCCGCCGTCGTCGGGGAAGCGGTGGGGGCCGAGCCGACAATCCAACGTTGGAGTCGGCCCACCGACATGGTGTTCGACACCGTCGAGGAGGCTATCGAGTTCACCGCCCAGCGGCTGGTCCTCCCTCGCGGCAGGTGGCCAGAGCTCGAAGAGCGGTTGCTGCCCCGGCTGACGGGAAGGGCGGGGCACTGGCAGATCGAACCGACCGAACGCGAGCTGTGCACGCTCTGGTGGCGATCTAATTCACCTGAGGGCGGAGCCACACCCGAATAGCCTTCCTGGACATGCTGGTTGCCCGCGATGTCCGCCTCGAAGTTGGGACCCGCCTCCTGGTGGAGGGGGCCTCCTTCAGCCTGCAACCAGGAGACAAGGTGGGGTTGGTAGGCCGCAACGGCGCCGGCAAGACCACGCTCCTGCGGGCCCTGGCGGGCTATCACCAACCGAGCTCGGGCTCGGTGCTCCGGTCGGGCAATCTCGGGTACTTCTCCCAGGAGGCGGTGCTCCCGGATCTAGAGCGACCGGATATGACGGCGCTCGAGCGCATCCTTTCGGCGCGCCAGATCGGTGCGCTATTGCGTCGCATCGAGGAAACCAGAAAGAAGATGGAACGCCTCGACGGCGAGGCCCGTGACGAGGCCATACGTCGACACGCCCGGCTGCAAGACGAATTCGATACCAAAGGTGGATACGTGGCGGAGGCCGAAGCCAAACAGGTGGCCGCCAACCTGGGCATCGGCATGGCCGAGCTTGAACAGGCTGTGGCAACCATGTCGGGAGGGCAACGTCGAAGGGTCGAACTGGCTCGCATCCTCTTTGCCGAAACCGAGACGCTGCTGCTGGATGAACCCACGAACCACCTCGACCTCGACGCCAAGGCCTGGCTGGTGGAATATCTATCGGGTTACCGGGGCGGGATGCTCCTCGTGAGCCACGATCTCCCGCTTCTCGACACGGCCATCACGTCGGTGCTCGATCTCGACCATGCTCGCCTCGAGGCCTACCGGGGGAATTACTCGAGCTTTGTGGTCGAGCGAACGAAGCGGCGTCAACAGCGGGAGCGAGAACGCCGCCACCAGGATGAAGCGATCGAACGCCTCGAAGCGAACATACGTCGCTTCAAGGGCACCACCGAGAAGATGGCCAAGACCGCTCGAGCCTGGGAGACGCGGGTCGAGCGAATGAAGGCAGATCTGGTGGAGATTCAGAAGGGCGGCAAGAAGGTGGCGGTCCGGTTTCCGCAGCCAGATCCCTCGGGGGTGATACCCCTTTCAGCCACCAACCTGGCGAAGTCGTTCGGTGACAATCTGGTTTTTCTCGACGTCGACCTCACGGTGGAGCGCGGCGAGCGACTCATCATCATCGGGCTCAACGGCGCCGGGAAGACGACGCTCCTGCGAATCCTGGCCGGGGTGGAAACACCGGACCTGGGCGAGGTCAAACTCGGACACAAGGCAAGCCTCGGCTACTACGCCCAGGAACACGAGCAAATCCGCCCTGGGCTGACGGTGCTCGACCACGTGAGGTCGGTATCTGATCAAACCGATCTGGTACTACGCACGCTCCTCGGCCATTTCTTGCTGGCCGACAAGATCGACCAAGACGCCTCGACATTGTCCGGCGGGGAGAAGACCAAGTTGGCCCTCGCCATGGTGGTGCTGGCTCGCCCGAATGTTCTGCTGCTGGACGAGCCCACCAACAATCTCGATCCTCAGGCCAAAGAAGCGTTGCTCACCGCCCTCGATCGTTATGAGGGAACGATCATCCTCGTTAGCCACGACACCGACTTCGTCGCCTCGCTCGGGCCGGAACGGGCCATCTTGATGCCAGAGGGGAAGAGCCACTACTTCGACGACTCCCTCCTCGAGCTCGTCGCCCTCGCCTAG
>JAICGW010000116.1 GCA_025922945.1 Acidimicrobiia bacterium
CCCAGGGTCTTGCCATGAAGTTCTACCCCCTGAAAGCTTTTCCGATCCCATGTGCCGCCTCGGGTCCGGGCATCGGCCTCGGGAATGTGTCGGACCTGGGCGAGGAGCAACGCAAAGGCGTGTTCGGCGGCGCTGATGGTGTTGGCCTGGGGGGCATTGACGACGAGGATCCCGCGCCTGGTGGCGGCGTCAACGTCGATGTTGTCGACGCCAATCCCGGCTCGCCCAATCACCTTGAGCATCGGCGCAGCAGCCATCAACTCCTCGTTCACCTTGGTGGAGGAACGGACAACCAGGCCGCTGGCGGGGCCGAGCGCCTCCAGCAGGGCAGGACGTGGCCAACCGGAAGCGTCGACCACCTCGAAGTCGCGCGCCAATGCCTCGATCCCGGCCGGAGAAAGGCTTTCGGCCACGACGACGGTAGGACGAGGATCACCCATCGCGATTGAGTTTGGTGGCAAGCGCCGCTCCCGACAAGGTGGCGCGGCCGGCTGCCGGGTTAACCTCGAAAAATGAGCTGGCCGCCGCAAGTCATCGTCGTAGCCATTGATGGATCGGACCAGAGCCAACGGGCCGCCGACCTGGCCGCCGCCCTGGCTCGAGCTCATACATCGCGACTGGTCATGATCACGGTGGTCAGACCACCGGAAGGTTGGTGGGGAGTCACCGGCCAACCTCCCTCGCCGGAGGCCCTTTCCGAGGCCTTGGTCGAGGGGCAGCAGGAGATTCTCCGTCAGGCCGAGAACCGAACGAACCTCGCCGGAATCGAATACGGCACGGCCGAGGAGCTGGGAGATCCGACCTCGGTGATCCTCGCTGCTTGCGAACGGGAGTCGGCCGACTTGCTCGTCGTCGGTCGCCGCGGCGCCGGATTGGTGGAGCGGATGGTGATGGGATCGGTGGCAGATCGCCTCGCCCATCACAGCCCGGTTCCGATTCTCATCGTCCCGTGAACTCAGCCTTCGAGGAGGACACCGCCGTCGCCGAGGCGGACGGAGAGTTCACGGCGACCCTCACCGACCGCTGGTCGATCGGTGGCAGACCCAACGGCGGCTACTTGATGGGAGTGGCGCTCCGCGCGCTCGAACATCTAATGCCGCAATCCGACCTGCTCACTACCTCGGCGCATTTCTTGAGCCCGGCGGCACCTGGTCCCGCGACAATCGCGGTCGAACTATTGAAGGCCGGGCGCTCGATCTCGACCGCCCAGGCTCTGCTGCGCCAGGAGGGAAAGGTGATCCTCACGATGTTGGCGAGCTATGGCGATCTCAATGCCACTGGCAAGACTGCAATCTTCGACCAGCCGCCGTCGCTGGGCCCACTGGTGAGCTCGCTCCATCGGCCCTATCCGATTCCAATCACCGATCGGTTCGAGTATTTGGTTCCCCCCGACCAGGACCAGGCGGCACGGGGTGAGAAGACCAATCCCAAACCGGAATTGGTGGGCAAGGTGAGGTTTCGCGATGATCTCGTCCCGCCCCCCGCTGCGCTTCCGCTGCTAATGGACTCTTTTCCCCCGACCATGTTCCAGCTCGGTCTCTACGGTTGGACGCCGACCCTCGAGCTGACAGTCCACGGACGGGGAAGGCCGCAGTCGAGCTGGCTCACGATCCGGTTGCGCTCGCGCTATTTGATCAACGGACTGGTGGAGGAAGACGGCGAGCTCTGGGATGAGTCGGGCCGTCTCATCGCCCTCTCCCGCCAGATGGCCAAGGTCCTCATCGACTAGCACCGAGGAAAGCGTTTGGATTCGATCTAAAGGTTCGGCACGACTTCGGTAACAAATCGCTCGAAACCGGAGTGGTCATAGGCAGCTTCGGAGAAATAGAAGATTCCGTATTCCAGGCCAGCCTCACGCCAGGGCCGAAGCTTTTCGATTAGTTGTTCCGGGGTACCCGAGAACTCGGAAAAGTTGAGCATCGTCCGCTCGAGGCGCTCGCGCGAAAGAAACTCACCGAAATGCTCCCGCATCCAGTTCTTGCGATCGGCGACGGCCGACTCGGTCTCTTCACAGATCACGTTGAAGTTGGAGCTTCGCACGATCTGGTCGAAGTCGCGCCCGACGTCACGGCAGTGTTCAGCGAGACGAGCTGACTTCTCGGTGAACTCATCGAGAGTGTTGCCGAAGTTCGTATAGGAGGCCTGCTCGGCCGCCACCCTAAGTGTGAGTTGTTCACCGCCACCAGCTACCCAAATCGGCACGTGCGGTTGCTGGAGCGGCTTGGGCTGACAGATAGCGCCATTGAGTTGATAGTGCTTGCCAGAGAAGTGGACCTCCTCCTCGGTCCACATCCGCTTCATGATCTCGACGGCTTCGCCAAGTTGACCGATGCGAACGGCCGGGCGGGGAAACGGATATCCGTACGCGACATACTCCTGCTCGTACCAGCCCGCCCCGATCGCCATCTCCAAGCGGCCCTGGGAGAGGACATCAACGGTGGCTGCCACCTTGGCGAGATAGGCCGGGTGGCGATAGGAGTTGCACGTGCACATCTGTCCGAGACGGACGGTTTGAGTCGTGACCGCCAGGGCACCGGTGAGAGTCCACGCCTCATGGGTTACCTCCTGGGTCGGGATCGGGACCGTATGGAAATGGTCGTAAACCCAGACCGACTCGTAGCCGGAGCTTTCGGCCGCCTGGGCCACGCCCAGCATCGTCTCCCAGTGTTTTTCTCGATCGATGCCGGCCAAGTCGAGACGCCAGCCCTGCGGAACGAAGACTCCTGCTCTCACCTCCTCATTCTGGCGCAAATCCGCCGCAGAAACCTGCGCCGCATTTCACGCCAGAATGAACCGATGGACGTTCGGCCCTTCGAGGACCTCATCGAGCGACTCGATCATGTCGCCATTGCCGTGCCCGAAATCAAAGAAGCCTTGCCGATGGTGAAGGCACTGGGCGGTCAGTACTTCTGTGGGGCGACCTCAGTTAGAAGTCAGTTCACGTGGGTCCAATTCCATCTCGTGAACAACTCCAAACTTGAGCTGATCGCGCCCAATTCACCGGAGTCATTTGTCACGCGGTTCCTCGATGAGCGCGGCCCCGGCCTTCATCACCTGACTTTCCAGGTCACCGACGTCTCCGAGGCGGCCCTGCGCGCGCAATCGCACGGCTACAGGGTTCTCGGACCCAACCTCAATCCGATTTGGAGCGAGGTTTTCCTCCATCCCAAGAACCCGCTCGGGACCCTGGTTCAGTTCGCGGCCTGGCCCAGCGATGATCCCTGGACGGTCAACTCCCTCGAAGATGTCCTCGCCGGTTTGGCTCTCGACGACACATGACCGTTCTCGGCGGCGTACCGATCAAGCCTTTTCGCTCAGCCAAGAACCGCCTCGCCAAGGACCTCACGATTCC
Source organism: Acidimicrobiia bacterium (assembly GCA_025922945.1). GTDB lineage: Bacteria > Actinomycetota > Acidimicrobiia > Spongiisociales > ZC4RG35 > JACCTH01. The sequence continues at coordinate 3,353 of JAICGW010000116.1, forward strand.
GCAACGACGCCTGCTGGCCGAACACCTTGGTCAGAGCACGCTGAACGCCGTGGACGAAGCCGGTGCGGAGCCGATGGTTCTAGCCGCCGACGAGGAGGTGTCGGTGTGGGCCAAGCGCCTGGGGTATCGCGCTCTCCTCGATCCGGGTTCCGACCTCAACTCCGCCGCCAGAGCGGCGGCAGACCTGGCTTCGAAAGAGGACCGTCCTTGGCTTCTAATCCATGGCGATCTTCCTTTGCTCGATGCCGATGCACTCGGACAGATTTTGGATGCGCTGGCCGGGGGACGGCCAGTCATCGTCCCCAGCCCCGATGGGGGCACGCCGGTGCTGGGCTGGCGTGGAACGGACCTCACCTTCCGGTACGGAGCGGGCAGCTTTCAACGCCATCATCGCCAGCTGGCGGGACACCGACCCCTGGTGGTCACCGATTCCCGGCTGATGTTCGATATCGACCGACCCGGCGACCTTGCGTTCCTACTGCAGCGAGATCGATCACTGGCCGATCGGCTCTCTAGCCTGCCTGCCTCGTGACCAACGAACGTCTCTCCACCCCCAAGCGGGCCCTCACCATCGGCGCTCATCCCGACGACGCCGAATTCGGCTCCGGCGGAACTCTGGCCCGGTGGGCCCAAGAAGGCTGTGAAGTATCGATGCTGGTCGTGACCGATGGCTCAAAGGGCTCCTGGGATCCGGATATCGCCCCCGATCAGCTCGCTCGCTCCCGCATCGAAGAACAGGAGAAGGCGGCAGCGGTTCTCGGCGCCAAAGGCGAGCTCGTCCATCTGGGCCATGTCGACGGCGAGCTCGAGTACTCGATGGAGCTCCGCCGCCAACTCTGCATGTGGATTCGTCGGCTGCGGCCCGAGGTCGTGCTCTCGCACGACCCCTGGCGACGCTACATGCTCCATCCCGACCATCGGGCCACCGGCTGGGGCGCCATCGATGGAGTGGTGGCAGCCCGCGATCACCTTTTCTTCCCGGAGCTAGGACTGGAAAAGCACCGTCCGGAAGCGATTCTCCTCTGGGGAGCCGATGAGCCCGATTACTGGGAAGACATCTCCTCGACCTTCGATCAAAAGATCGAGGCCCTGCTGTGTCATTCGAGCCAAGCCGAGACATCGATGCACAAAGCCGACACCGACGAGGACGGAAGGACGCAGTTCCTCAACCGGATGCGCGATTGGGCCCGAGCCCAGGGAGAGGCCGCCGGACTCGAACGGGCCGAGTCCTTCAAGCTGTTGCGCCCCTAACTATCGGATCGCGTCGCCTGTGTCCTTGTCGAAGAAATGAAGCTTCTGGGTCTCGACGACTAGCTTCGCTTCCTCACCGGGTTTAGGAGTGAAGTCAGGATCTACCCGGGCGGTGAACTTGGTTTCGTTCCCTAACGAGGCCGCATCGGTTCCTTGATCAGCCAGTAGCTCCCTGATGTCGGGCGTCACTACCGGCGGCGAAGGCTTGACGAAATGGATGAAGGCCTCTGAGCCCAGCTGTTCCACCAAGCCCACAGTCACCGAGATGGTTTGTTCTGGGTCGGCCGAGGGAACCGCCGCCACTAGTTCGAACATCTCGGGTCGAATCCCGACCACGATTTCCTTGCCCTTGTAGTTGGCCAACGCGCTCTTCTCCGCCACTGCAGTGCGATCCAACTTCACCCTGTCGCCAGCCATATTGGCGTAAACCTCGTCGCCCTCTCCTTCAAGAGTTGCGTAAATGAAGTTCATCGAGGGGGAGCCGATGAAGCCGGCAACGAAGAGGTTGTCGGGAAAGTCATAGAGGTTGCGAGGCGTGTCGACCTGCTGTATGCGGCCCTTCCTCATCACCGCCACACGTTCACCCATCGTCATCGCTTCTACTTGATCGTGGGTGACGTAGACGGTGGTGGTCCCGAGCCGCTGCTGCAACATGCCGATCTCAGATCGCATCTGCACCCGGAGCTTGGCATCGAGGTTGGAGAGCGGCTCGTCCATAAGGAAAGCGGAGGGCTCGCGCACGATCGCCCTTCCCATGGCCACGCGCTGACGCTGGCCACCGGAGAGGGCTTTGGGCTTTCTCTGCAGGTATTCCCCGAGTTCGAGCACCCGGGCGGCTTCGCCCACCCGCCGGTTGATCTCTTCTTTCGGCATCTTGCGGAGCTTCAAGCCGAAGGCCATGTTGTCGAAAACCGTCATGTGGGGATACAAGGCGTAGTTCTGAAAAACCATGGCGATGTCCCGATCCTTGGGGGTGACGTCGTTGACGACCCGGTCGCCGATCTTGAGCTCACCCTCGGTGACCTCCTCCAATCCGGCGATCATCCGCAGCAAGGTCGACTTACCACAGCCCGAGGGCCCCACCAGGACGAGAAACTCGCCATCGGAGATGTTCAGGTTGACATCGGTGATGACACGGTTGCCGCCGGGATAGATCTTGCCGACCTTGTCGAAGGTAATGGAAGCCACCTTGCGTCCTCCTCTAATACGCTGCGTCTTCGAACCTACCATGAGGGCTCAGAACGCGCCCCCGATGTGCAGTCGAAAGGTATGGCATTCCGGTGAGCAAAGTCGCAGTGATAACCGGCGGAACCGGTGGGCTGGGCAGTGCTCTGGTGGGCCGACTCATCCGCAATGACTTCAGACTGGCTTTGACCTATCTGTTGCCCGAAGAGGCCGAGCGTTTCGAGGGCCAATTCGAAGTCGATGAGGACCGCATCAGCCTGCGACGAGTCGATGCCACCAATCCCGAGGCAATCGGCGGGCTGATGAAAGAGATTGCCGAACAACACGGCGCCATTCATGTCGCCTGTTCGCTGGTAGGGGGTTGGGCCGGCGGAAGGGACGTCGAGGACACCGACGACTTGAGGTTCGAACGGATGATTGATCTCAATCTTCGATCGGCGTTCTATACGGCCCGCGCCGCACTGCCTCATCTGAAGGCGGCCGGTTGGGGTCGGCTGCTGTTGGTCGGGAGCCGAGCGGCCTTCGATACGCCCGGAGGGCAGGCTGCTTTCAACGCCGCCAAGGCCGGAGTCGTCGCCCTGGGAAAGACGATCGCTCAGGAACTCGACGGGACCAAGGTGACCTGCAATGTCCTCCTCCCGTCGGTGATCGATACCCCGGCAACGAGAGCAACGGCGCCCTATGCCGATTACATCACGTGGCCCACGCCCGACGAGATCGCCGCCGTCGCCGAATTCCTGCTCTCCGAGGCCTCAGGGGTGATCAACGGAGCGGCCATACCGGTCTTCGGCCGCAGCTAGCAGACGGTGGGCCCAGATCTTCGGCTCCGGTCGACCGAAGAGGTCTTCGACGATCATCTGCGGCTGGCCAATGAGCACAACTTCGAGGCGGATATCGAACGGAACGTTTCACCGGACATAGTCGTTTTCGATCGCCGCGGCATCTTTCATGGGCGCGAGGGAGTTCGGGAACTTGCTTTGCTTTTGGAGAGCGAACTACCCAACGCCCCCTACATCTATACGACACGGATGGTCGAGGGTCGCTTCGCCTTCCTGGAATGGACCTCGGAAGCCGAACATACCCGAGTTCGTGACGGCGCCGATTCATTCGTCATCGAAGATGGTTGGATCATTGCCCAGACCATCCACTACACCGTGGAGGGAAAGTAAGGACGCGGTCTATTCGGAGTCGGGCGACATCAGCAGCTAAAAGAGCCGGAGATTGACGCTGGATTCGCGGGGCTCTGATTCGGCCCGCTGAACTCGCCCCTAGTGACCCCGTCAGTGAGGGTTAACGAGCCACCCTCCCCGACCAGGTACTCCTCGCCCGCCACGTTGATGGTGACCAGGGAGATCCCGGTCGGATACTCACCATCTGCAACCGGGCCTGACATGTTTAGGACATACACCGAGAAGTAAGGCTCTTCATCAAAC
>JAICGW010000117.1 GCA_025922945.1 Acidimicrobiia bacterium
GAGTTCGATTCGCATCCGCTTGTTCGCCCTCCCCTTCGACTCTGTCTTGGTCACCCGGATCTGACCCACCTCGAGCGTCGAGGCGACGTGGGTGCCGCCATCGGCCTGACGGTCGAGGCCGACGATGTCGATCACCCGAATCTCCTTCACGTACTCGGGGATGAGATTGACCTTCGTGCGGATGAGGTCGGGGTCGGCCAACGCGGCCTCCCGGGCCATGAAGATCACCTCGGCTGGATACCCCTTGACCAACTCGGCGTTGAGGAGCTCCTCCACCTGCCGTCCCAGCTCGACTGACATCGAATCAAGCTCGAAATCCATTCGTGCTATCCCCGGCTCCATGTTTCCCCCGGTGACCTTGGCTCCGAAGTCGCGGTAGATCACACCCGAGAGAGCGTGGAGAGCGGTGTGGGTGCGCATCAGCCGGTAACGTCGTTCCCAGTCAATGACCCCCTCGACTGCCATCCCCGGTTCCAAGAGCTCGGGGCTTTCAACCACGTGCAGGATCCGACCCTGAGAGCGAACCGTGTCAAGGACCGCCACATTTCCGTTTGGTGTCGAGAGGACGCCCACGTCTCCCGGTTGGCCACCTCCCCGGGCGTAGAACACCGTCCGATCGAGCACCACCCCCTCCGGAGTGACCTCGTCGACGTGTCCCTCGGCCCGTGCCTGGTAGGCGTCTCGGGCAGCGATTTCTTCGGTAGCCACCGAGCTACCTTAAGTCTGGATGAGATTCGCCATCGCCGGCCTTGTGTTCGTGCTGGCATGTGGAGGTTCCAGCGGCGAGGTTGACCTGCCGGACACCTATCGAGAGCAGCTCCATGCCGCCACCGGCCACGAACCCTCCGATTGCACGGATCTCAGGACCGGAGACGCGGTGATCACGATCAGCGACAACGGCATCGCCCCAGATTGCGCCATCGTCGGTGCCGCCCAAAACGTCTCGATCGTCAACCAACAATCGATTGATGACACCTGGATCGTCGCCGATCCACCGACCCAGCTCGAGCTCCCCCGTCACACCCGCCTCGTCTTCGAAGTCCCAGCCGAAACCACAGAGATCGTGGAGCGAATTGGGGACCGGGTAGGCGCCGGGGTCTGGGTTTGCTACGGGCGGGAAAGCCGTCACCAGTGCCAGGTGGTAGTAGTCCCCTAGCCGCCCTCGCGGTCCGGTGTTGAGTATGATTCCCCCGCTCCACTGCCCATCGGCGGTGGAATCCGACTACGGAGGAATGACTAAATGAAGCTATCGCGCTTGCTAGTCATCGTCGCAGTTCTCAGCCTTGTTGCTGTGGCCTGTGGTGGTGGCGGCGGGGGCACCCCCGAAGAATGTGAAGCGGACGAGTTCGGCTGCGTCACAGTCGCCGCCGGCGAGCCCATCAAGATCGGCACTCTGCTGGTGATCACTGGCGAGAACCAGACCCTCGGCCTCGACAGCCAGGCCGGAGCTGAGCTGGCCGTCGATTACTGGGGTGACAATGCCTTCGATGGAACCGTCGGCCAGATCGCCGGCCATGACATCGAGTTGGTCAACGAGGACGAAGGCTGCTCGGCCGAAGGCGGCACCGCCGGCGCCCAGCGCCTTGTCACCGACACGCAGATCGTGGCTGTGATCGGCACTAGCTGCTCATCGGCCGCGCTCGGTGTAGCCGACAAGATCTTCGGTGATCAGGGGATTCCGCTGGTTTCGCCATCGAACACCAGCCCGGCCCTGACCAACCCCGGAACTCACAACCCGTTCTACTTGCGTACTGCCCACAACGACACCATCCAGGGAGCTGTTGTGGCTGAGTTCGCATCCCAGGAATTGGGAGCGGCCTCGGCGGCGACCATCCACGACGGAAGCCCGTACGCCGAAGGTTTGGCCAACGCTTTCGCGGCTGCGTTCGAAGAGGCGGGCGGGACCATTACCGACCAGGTGTCGATCCAGACGGGCGAGAGCGACTACAGCTCGATCCTCACCGATCTGGCCACCGGCGGACCCGAATTGCTCTATTACCCGATCTTCGTAGCCGAGGGTGGCTTGATCACCCAGCAGGCGGTGGAGAACGGAAGCTTCACTTACCTGGCAGGTTCCGACGGCATGTTCACTCCCGACTGGATTGCCGCCGCCGGGGCGGAGAACGCTGATGGCGTCTACATCTCCGGTCCGGACCTTTCCCAGTTGGCGGGTGATGCCGACTTCTACGAGAACGAGTTCCTGCCGGCGTACAACGAGACCTACGGCGAGCCGACCTCGGTCTTCCATGCCCACTCCTTCGATGCAGTCAACATCGTGTTGACGGCCATCGAGGCGGTGGCGATCGAGGACGGGGACACACTGCACATCCCACGGACGGCGCTGAAGGACGCCCTCTTTGCGACCGAGAACTTCCCGGGACTGACGGGAACCCTCTCCTGCAATGAGAATGGCGACTGCCAGCAGTCGGCCACGATCGGAGTAGTCACCGTCGAAAACGGCGACTTCTCCGATTACGTCTACTCGGCAACGAAGGGGCTCGAGGGCTAAGGGCCCCCGAAGCAAACATCTCGGGAGGCGGGACCTCGGTCCCGCCTCCCTTTTTTCCCCCAGGATCAGTGCCAGGTTGCCGACGCCGCCGCTCGGCGGCCCGTACAGTGTCGCCGACATGACCCTCGACCGTCGCCCATGACCACCTCGGCCCGGCGGTCGTCGCTCGGCATCTTCAGTCGTTTGCCGGTCCGCCGGATCGTCCTCATCGTCTTGGGGGTCATCATCACCGTCGCCGCCATCGCCGGTGCTCGTGCCACCCTCGCCACCGGCCAATACAGCGGAAGGGTTTGGCAGGACCTGTTTGTGCAAGGGTTGGCGCGGGGTTCGGTCTACGCCTTGATCGCCCTCGGCTACACGCTGGTATACGGAATCCTCCTGATCATCAACTTCGCCCACGGCGAGGTCTTCATGGCCGGGGCCTTCACCACCCTGTTCCTTGCCGGCTACCTCTCGAGCTCGGGCTTCATGGCCTCACAGCCGGTTCTCTCCCTCCTGATCATGCTCGCTTTCTCTGCCCTGGTTTCCATGGGCGTGGCTTTGTTATTGGAGCGGATCGCTTACCGACCGCTGCGAGGGGCACCGCGCCTCGTCCCCTTGATTACCGCCATCGGCGCCTCCCTTTTTCTCCAATACACCTTCCGCGGCTTCTACGGCGAACAAGTACGGGCTTATCCGAATATTCCCGGCCTGACCGGCGACTGGAACATTTTCGGCATTTCCATCGATCGCCCCCGAGTGGTGGTGATTGGGGCGGCGATATTGATCTGGTCGAGCCTGTACGTGTTTATCGAAAGGACTAAGACCGGTCGCGCGATGAGGGCGGTGGGCGAGGACCGCGAGATCGCCTCCTTGATGGGGATCGATGTTGACCGCGTTATCGTCATCACCTTCGCCATCGGCGGCGCCTTGGCGGGAATGGCGGGAATTCTCTTCATCCTCCTCTTCAACCAGGCGAGCTTCGACATGGGGTTCGTCCCCGGGTTGAAGGCATTCACCGCAGCCGTCCTCGGAGGGATTGGCTCGATCACCGGGGCCGCCCTGGGAGGCCTCGTTCTCGGGTTGATCGAGGCGGTGGGGCCGATCCTGTTCCTCAGCGGCGCCGGCATCCCCTCGGTGGGACAACTCACGTCGGTGGTCAGCTTTACGATCCTCGTCCTGGTCCTGATCTTCCTCCCCGGTGGATTTCTCGGCGCACCGGAGGAGAAACGAGCGTGAGACAGCCGCAGGCGGTGCGAGCCGGACTCATCGGGGGCGCGGTTGTTCTCTACCTCGGTGCGGTGGGAATGCTCGAACGATTCAGCGAGCGGTCGATCATCGTCGGCTTGATCCGTTTCAACCTGGTTGTGATGATGGCGGCGTTCTTCGTATTCGCTCTCTTCGCCTATCGGCGGGCAACCGGAGAGGCGAACACGAGTCTCGGCACCGGGATCACGGCGGGGACGGTGGCGGGGGTTACGACCGGGGTCGTTGTGATCATCCTCTCGCTGCTAGTCGATGCCGGCGTCGACGTCCGCAGCATGTTCCTCCGTATCTCGCCCGCCTTTTTCGAAGCGATCACCCTGGGAACCAATCCCTACCTCGGTCTGGTCATTCTGGCGGTGATAGGAGCCGTGATGGGAGCCGCCGCCGGAGGATTTCGTCGGCTGCAGCCCACTCCCCGCACCATCGTTATCACCGTGGTGGGAACCGTGCTGCTTCTCGGGCTCGGGGCCCGTCTCTTCATCCCCATGCTGCAGGGCCTGGGGATCCCCACCGCCTGGCTTTACCGAAGCGATGCTCTGACCATCCTGGGAGCGGTCATCGTTTCGGTTTTGGCGGTCGTGATCCGTCTCTATCTGCAACGGAAGGGCGGCTTCCGGAAGGCGCTGACCGAGGTTCCGGGTGTTACCCCCTCCAACGTACGCCCCATCCTCTTTGCTCTGGGAGCCATTGCAGTCCTAGCCGCCCCCTGGATTGGCAAGCAGTTCGTGGCCGACGTTTTGGGCACTGTGGGCCTCTACATCCTCCTGGGGCTGGGCCTCAACATCGTCGTTGGATACGCGGGACTACTCGATCTCGGCTATGTCGCTTTCTTTGCCGTCGGCGCCTACACCGTGGCCCTACTCACCGCCCGCAGCTCCTCGATGGTCGGGGCCACGATCTTCGACCTGGCGCCGGAGCCGCTGACCAATTTCTGGGTCGCCCTTCCCATCACACTCGTCGTCGCCGTCGTCATCGGAATCCTGATCGGGGCTCCGGTGCTGCGACTGCGGGGCGACTATCTCGCCATCGTCACCCTCGGCTTCGGTGAGATCATTCGCGTACTGATCCTCAGCGACTGGCTCAAGCCGATCTTCGGTGGACCGCAGGGAATCACGGAAGTGGCCGACGTGCCTGCCTTTGGAGCGGATACCAACGACCCCCGGGTGTTGTATTACCTGATCATTGCCTTCGCCCTGATCTCATTGTTCATCGCCGGGCGCCTGAAGAATTCACGGGTGGGAAGAGCTTGGGCAGCAATGCGCGAGGACGAGGACATCGCCGAAGGCATGGGGGTTTCGGTGATCAAGTACAAGCTCCTCGCTTTTGCCATGGGCGCCGCCGTGGGCTGCCTGGGGGGAGCGTTTTTCCCGGCCAAGCTCGGGGTGGCTAACCCCGGTTCCTTCACCCTCCTCGTTTCCATCAACGTCCTGGCAGTAGTTGTGCTGGGCGGAATGGGATCTATCCCTGGTGTCATCGTGGGTTCGGCGATCCTGGTGGGGCTCCCCGAGTTGCTGCGGGAATTCGGCGAGTACCGGCTTCACATCTACGGCGCCATCCTGGTGATGATCATGATCTTGAAGCCTGAGGGCCTCATCCCCGACAGGCGCCGGGCCTTGGAGCTCCATGCCGAGGAACCCCACGAGTCGGTGGGTCCCCTGACTGCAGCAGCAACTCCAGGCGTGCAATGAGCCTGCTCGAGTTGAAAGGGGTTTCCATCAGGTTCGGTGGAGTGCAGGCCGTCAAGGATGTTGATTTTCACGCAGACCTCGGTGAGATCGTCGGGGTCATCGGACCCAATGGGGCGGGGAAGACCACTCTCTTCAACATCGTCACTGGCTTCTATACCCCCGACGAAGGCAGCATGGTCTTCGACGGGGCGAACATCTCCGGGCTCAAGCCCAATGCTCTCACCCGGCTCGGCATGGCTCGCACTTTCCAATCGGTCAGACTGTTCAACGCCATGACGGTTCTCGAAAACGCCATGGTCGGCCAGCACACCCGTACCAAAACGGGGTTGACCGGAGCTTTGATCAAGGGAAAAGCCACTCTCGAGGAAGAGGCAATGATCACCGCCAAAGCCCAGGAGGCGTTGGGCTTTTTCGGACAGCGCCTACTCCCCCGTCAGAATCAGCTCGCCTCGAGCATGGCCTATGCCGATCGGCGGCGGCTGGAGATCGCCCGGGCAATGGCCACCGAGCCGAAACTGCTACTGCTCGACGAACCCGCCGCCGGCATGAACCCGGCCGAAAAGGAGCAGCTCATCGAGCAGGTGGGGCGGCTGCGAGATGAGAAGGGCTACTCGATCGTCCTCATCGAACACGACATGCCGGTCATCAAGAGCGTTTCCGACCGGGTGGTGGCCCTCGACCACGGCATCAAGATCGCGGAGGGAACCTACGACCAGGTGGCGAGCAATCAGCAGGTCATCGAGGCGTATCTAGGCAAGGCGGGCGACGACGCCAGAGGCGACATGGATGACGAGGTTTCCACGTGAGCGCTCCTGCGCTGGAGATGGACGAGGTCGTTTCCGGCTACGGGGCGTCTGAAGTTCTCCACGGCATCAGCCTCACGGTCAATGAGGGCGAAACGGTCTGCCTCCTCGGGTCGAACGCGGCAGGAAAATCGACCACTCTGCGAACGATCCTCGGCATGGTTCCGACTCGCAAAGGGAGCGTGAAGTTGCGGGGAGAAAGGATCGACGGCCTGGCGACTCCCGACATCGTGGCCAAGGGAATCACGATGGTGCCGGAGAACCGGCGCCTGTTCGCCAAGATGACGGTACGGGAGAATCTGGAGATCGGCGCCCAGCTACGCGACGATCGGCCGGCCATCGCGTCCGACATCGAAAGTGTCTTCTCGATGTTTCCCCGGCTCAAGGAGCGGGTGACGCAGAAGGCAGGCACGCTCTCCGGAGGGGAACAACAGATGCTTGCCATCGGCCGAGCGCTGATGGCCAAGCCCTCGGTATTGCTGATGGACGAGCCCTCGATGGGGCTGGCACCGATTTTGGTCGAGCAGGTTTTCGAAACCATCGACGAGATCTCCAAACAGGGAATCACCATTCTCGTCGTCGAGCAGAACGCCAACGTCGCGCTCGGCATCGCCGACCGGGGCTATGTCATTCAGACCGGTCGGATCGTCATGAAAGACAGCGCCAAAGCCCTGCTGGCCAATCCCGAGCTCTCGAGGGCCTATCTGGGCGAACTCGAAGGCTGAATCCTTCCACTTCTTGCGAACGCGAGGGAGCTACTTTTCGACGGGCGCGACGGGGCGCTCGGCGGTGTCGAAGAGCCGCTGCTGGCCGGCGACATTGCGGCGACGAATCCCGACGATCCGATCCGGCGGTGGGGTCAACTCGATCATGCGCTGGGAAGCCTCGTCCCAAGTCTGACCGAGCATCCGCGTCCGCCA
>JAICGW010000118.1 GCA_025922945.1 Acidimicrobiia bacterium
GCCCAGTCGACCCAGCAGCACTTCGAGAAGCTTGGCTCCGGCCACGACCTGGTCCCACTCGGCCCCTTCGGCCGGATCGAAATCGAAGATGGCCAAATCGGGATGTTCGAGGTTCCCGGCTCGTGAGTGGAAGGGATGTATCTCGATGCAGCCCATGTTGGCGAACCACATCAGGGACTCACGATTGGAAGCAAGCAGAAAGTTCTGGGCTCCGCCCGTCGAGTCGGAAGGCACCGGCGCGGTCTCCATCCAACCGGGCTGATGTCCGGGTGCCCGCTTCTCGTAGAAGGTTGGTCCAGCGATGCCGTCGGGATAGCGGGACATGGAAATCGGCCGGTCACGCAGGTGAGGCAACAACACCGACGACACCGAGGCGTAGTACTGAATGAGATCGCCCTTGGTGAATCCCTCGGGGAAGAAGGGCTTGTCGAGGTTCGAGAGCTTGAGTGGACGGACTCCGGGCACGAGAAAGTTCTTGCCGTCTTTCCTCCCCTTGACTTTGGCCGGGAAGTCAATCCGGCCGGAGTCGATGTTTCGTCCGTCGCTCTTGCTGCTGGGTCCTTTGCTGACCGTTGTCTCGAGCTCGTTTTGGATGGCGTCGTGGCTGGACTGCTCTCGCGCCTCCGAGATCACCACCATCGACAGCTCATTGTGGAGAGCGGCCTCGATCAGCGGTCCGATCCGAAGGGTGCCTTCGCCGTAGGGGAGGTGTCTGACTTCCCCGCCGGCGTTGAACAGATTGTCGGTGAACTGGGTTTGCAGGGGGTCGATCATCCACCCCGGGAAGCTCCCGCGGATGAAGGCGATCACCGATTCGAAGGCTTCGACGCTGGTGAGGGCTCCTCCGGTCTGGGCGTGGACATGAGCCCAGTCAACGATCGGGCGGATGAAGTTGAACTCGTCGGCCAGCAGGGCAATGTCACCGAGGGTCCCGAAGTTCCGTTCGGCACCGCTCGTCTCGAGCCCGAGACCGACTCCCATTTGCTCGATCTTGGGACTGATCCTCCGCAGCCGTTCCTGGATCATCGCGGTCAACACTTCTGGGTCCCGGCCCTGGGCGGCACCGAAGTGGGCGCAGATGATGCGACTGCCGAGAGCCCGGCCCAGCTTCATCGTGTGCTCAAGGGCGGCCAGACACTGCTTGGCCCGGTCCTCGTCCTCGACGGTGAGCACGGCGAAGTAGGGAGCATGGACCGACACCCAGATGTCACGCTCGCGGGCTAGCTCGCCGAACCGTTGGCATCGCTTCTCCTTCCAGGGGAAGGCGGTGACGAAAGCGAGCTCGAACGCGTTGTGGCCTTTCTTGACGAGATCGTCGAGGAACGCGGCGTCCTCTTCGGGTTTACCGCGTGGCAGGCCCGAGATCCCGAAGCGAATCTGGGCCGGCATCCCGGCGAGGATAAAGGAGGGCTGACGGAACTAGTCAGGTTGTGTGTAACCGCGACCACCCTGACGTGTCTTGCTCGATGTGCCGAAGAGATGGGGATGAGCACGACGACTCTCGCCGCCAAGCAGATGATTCCTCTTTTGGGGATGGTGTGGCGCGGGATGTGGGGCGCCACCGCCGCCACCGCCGCGGCTCAGGTCATCGCCGCTGACGAAGACAGCGACGACACCGTCGACGAAACCGTCTGACCCCTCGACTTTCCCGACAGAGCACGCCGGCTGTTTCAATACAGCCGGGCCCGTAGCTCAAGCAGGCAGAGCAGGGGACTTTTAATCCCAAGGTTGAGAGTTCGATTCTCTCCGGGCCCACCGGTAAAAACCCAATGATCACGCTGGCTCTCCTCGAGTCCGGGTCCTGAACTACGAGCGAGGTCGGCATTTTGCAAACAGAACTGCAAACGGTCCGGCCCAAGTCAGCCTATTCAAAGACGGAGACCGCTATCCAGTTGTGTGGCCGGCCCGGACCTTTTGGCGTCCTGATCCGTCCGGAGTGACGGTGCAGGGTCAACTCATCGAGCCAGGTTTGTTGGTCAAGGAGCTGGTGGAACGTTGAGCCATCAAAGGGTCACATCGCCGGTGCTGACGTTGCTGATGCCGCCAAAGCATGTGCCGGTCCAATTGGCGAGATTGCCCTTTTCAATCCCGGCAGCGACGTGATAGTCGTGACTAACTAGTTGGTGGGTGATTCCAGGAGATGGGTCTGATGACGACGGCAATTCACCCCTGCGACGGCTACAAAAGATCCCTGGAAACGTCCCCGGATCCCCATTGCTCGCTGACCACATCTTGACCACATTCGCTCCGACATCACTCGATACGACAGCAGCCGCACCTGTACAAGCGTCCCAGAACCCAGAACCTACGGTTCGAGATCATTCGTCATTCTCGAGCACGACGTTGAACTGACTTCGGATCAGAGAGGCTTGAGGGTTCGAGTCCCTCCGGGCGTGCCCTGAAGAGGCCTCTTCCGATTTCCGAGCCTCTCGGTTGTCCTAGGCGGCGGTCAGATCCCGCCGCCGGAAAGCTGAAAAGCTCAAGCCCGTTAGGAAGATCACCACTCCGAGAAGTACTGCGATCGGAACTGCTGAGATCTCGCTCGCTGTCGAAGTCGCGACGTGGGAGAAAGGGGAAAGGTTGAGAAGCCACTGCGGGAAGCGGAGGATTTGTCCGAGTTGTCCGAGGACAAGGAATCCAAGCAAGAGCGCCCAGGCCACAACAGTGGCGCGCGGTGCCAATCCGTAGAGGGCAGCAGTGGCGGCGGTGAGAACCCATATGGCTGGAAGCTGGATAATCGAGATCCCTAGGACCCTTGCCATTTGCCCGGCGACGTCGTCGATTGCCGCGCCGTAGGTGGCGCCCATAACCAATCCGGCGAGCACCATCATGACCGCTGCCCCCAAGAAGGCGAAGAGGAGATGACTCGCCATCCACCTCCCGCGTGTTGTCGAGGTGGCCAGCACAGCTTCGGCTCTCAACCCCTCCTCCTCAGCGCGAAGTCGGAGGGCGGTCCTAATCGAATACGCGCCTGCCACCAACGCCAAGACCCCGCCTGTGAAGGAGAAGAAGGTGTCGGTTAACCGATCAGTTCCACCTAATGCCGCAAGCACTTCCGCCAGCTGAGGATTGCCGCCGAAGATCTCCCCGACGTCGTCGGCCACCGTTCCATAAAGCGCGGCCAGGAGGCCGATCCCGACGGACCACCCAAGCAGGGAACTTCTTTGAAGCCTCCAAGCAAGTGCCACGGGCCCGCGGAGTCCCGGCGCAGCGTTGGCTGGGCCGGCACGGACCGGAAGCACACCAGCTCCGAGATCACGTCTAGATGCCAGCCGGTAAGCAATCGCTCCCAAGCCAGCTGCGACTGCAGTGGACAGGCCAAGGACCCACCACCGCTCGCCGCTGAAGGGTCTCAGCCTGGTGAACCAACCGATCGGTGACAGCCAGCCCAGCGCCTCGATTTCCATTGCGTCCCCGGCGGCACGCAGTATGAACGCCAGACCCAAGGCTCCCACCCCAACTCCTCGTGCGGCTCCTCCGCCGTTGGTGAGTTGGGCAGCTATTCCTCCCACGGCGGCGAAAACCGCGGACGTTGTCCCCACTCCGGCTCCGTACCCGAGTGCACCGCCGAACTCGAGACCAAGTGCAGCTAGCCCCACCGTGATGAGGAGTCCGATATTCAGACCGGCTGCCATCACCACCACCAGAGCTGCAGTCAGCGGGGCGTGGCGACCCACGACGGTTGCCCCCAGTAGTTCGCGCCGTCCTGATTCCTCTTCGTCTCTGGTGTTGCGTATAACGAGAAGAACCGCCATCAATCCGATCAGAACGCTTCCTATGACACCAATTCGCCAGACGGTCAGGGCTCCAATCGTCGAGCCATAGATCGGCCCGAGCAAGGCCGAGTACGCAGGGTTGGAGCCGAACGTCGCAATCAGTTCCGATCTCGCCGTTTCGGTCGCGTATAACTCGATGAACGCGTTAGCGGTCACGATCGGGATACCGGCCAATGCCAGAATCCAGGAAAGGAGGCGGCCCCGGTCCCGTTTGAGGATTAGGCGAAGCAATTGAGAGGTGCCGGCGAATGCTCTCATGACTTCGGCGAGTCCTGCCGGTAGTGGCGCAGGAACAGCTCCTCGAGGGTTGGTGGATGGCTCACCAAGCTATTGACGCCAAGCTGGGAAAGCTGAGCAAGGGCCGCTCCGAGATGCTCTGCATCTACTTCGAAACTCACTCGGTGATCGTCGACTTGCAGGGCGTGCAGTCCCGACAAGATATGGAGGTCAGATGGGTTTCCCGATACCTCAGCTTCAATGCTCGTACGGGTTAGATGTCGTAGCTGCGTCAACGTCCCCGATTCGATCGTCCGACCCTCACGAATAATGCTCACACGGTCGCATAGCGCTTCCACTTCGCTCAGAACGTGACTCGAAAGAAGGACGGTTCGCTCGGCGGACCTCTCCTCGTTGATCACCATCCTGAATTCCGCTTCCATCAGAGGGTCAAGGCCCCCAGTCGGCTCGTCGAGGATCAACAGTTCCACGTTTGAGGCAAGCGCGGCAACCAGCGCCACCTTTTGGCGATTTCCTTTTGAATAGGTGCGGCCCTTCTTGGTGGGGTCAAGGTCGAAACGGTCCAGCAGCCGCTCCTTCTTTTTTGGGTCGAGCCCACCACGCAAGCGGCCCAAGAGGTCGATCACTTCTCCGCCCGACAGATCGGGCCAGAGGCTGACGTCTCCGGGAACATAGGCCAATCGGCGATGCAGCTCGGTGGCGTCCTCCCAGGGGTCCCCGCCCAAGAGTGAGGCCGTGCCTGCGTCCTGGCGAAGCAGGCCCAGCAAGATCCGAATCGTGGTCGTTTTTCCTGAACCATTGGGACCGAGGAACCCGTGCACCTCACCAGTAGAGACTGCGAGGTTCAATCCATCCAGGGCTTTGGTGTGGCCAAAACTCTTGACGAGGTTGGAAACTGAGATCGTGCTCACAACCTTCCCACGCTACGCCCGCCTCTTTCTGAAGGCGAACTACGGCGCAGTCTCGTCTACGAGCGATTCCACCCTGAGCAAACGGAGAAACCTACGTAAGGTCCTCGCTCACCAGTGGCTCCTCCGCAGGGTCTGGGGACCGGCTTATAGACCGGAATCGGAGTGCCTGAGAACCTTCATCCGCCAACTGCGACAGAAGGTCGGCGATGATCCCTCGGCGTCCCCAATACATCCCGATATTCAAGGGCACGGTAAGACGAGAAAGGCCCATAAGTACGGGCCGACTTGAGATCTCCTGCTACTCGTTGATAAGGGGTCGAGCGTTCTTTTATCCCAAGATTGAGAGTTCGATTCTTTCCGGGCCCACTCGGGGATAGAAGTTTTGTTCAGAAAAGACAGCAGCGGGCATCGGTGAAGGCGCTCCTCGGCAAGGTCGGTTTCCGACGACTGTGGCTATCCCACGTCGTCTCGACCTTCGGGGATTCGATAACCGCGCTGGCACTCTTGCTGACCGCCCAGCGCCTCACCGGATCGACCGCAGCCGTGGCGACCACTGCCATCGCCATCGCTCTCCCTCAGCTCTTGTTCGGACTCTTCTCCGGAGTGTTGGTCGACCGATGGGACCGACGGCGGATCATGGTTTACTCGGATCTGGTGCGGGCCGGCCTGGTCCTCGGTTTCATTGCGATCACCTCGGCCGACCTGATGTGGCTCCTCTATGTAATCGCCTTTATCCAGGCAACGGTCGGAACTCTCGACAACCCTGCCCGGGCGGCGGTGCTTCCTCAGATCGTCAGGGAATCGTCGGACGAGAGCCAGCAAGGGGCTGGGTCCAACCTGCTGGCGGCCAACTCGTTCTTTCAGAGCAGTGCGATCGTTTCCGGCGTGTTAGGAACCGCCACTGCTGGTGTCGTGGCCGGACTCACTTCCACCATGACGGCCCTCTTTGCACTCGACGCGGTCACTTATCTCGTGTCGTCGACGTTGGTGGCGAAGCTCGTTATCGATAAAACGGTCAGGTGGGAAACAGGTGAAGCAGCCAACCGGATCTGGTCCGAGCTGCGATCGGGACTCCGACTAGTCACATCCTCGAGGTCGTTGCGAACCGTTCTGGTGGGCGCGGGAGTGGTGATGCTCGGGTTGGGTGCGGTCAACGTGTTGATGGTGCCCTTCATCGTGGACGAACTCGCCGTGCCCGAGACCTGGTTCGGTTTGCTCGAGACCGCTCAAGTCTCCTCGATGGTGCTGGCCGGGCTTCTAGTGGCGACCATGGGCAAGCGCCTGCGTCCGGGGGTCCTGCTTCCGGTGGGGCTGACCGGAATCGCGGTGTTTGTCGCCGCCATGAGCCTCGCTTCCAATGTCTGGCATCTGATCGGCCTTCTATTTGCGGTCGGTTGGTTTGTATCTCCGACCCAAGGTGCGGTTTCGGCGATCATCCAAAGTGAGGTGCCGTCTGTATCGCTCGGCAGGGTCAGCTCCAGCCTGGGCACGGTGGTGACCACCGCCCAGGTTGTCTCCATGGCCCTGGCCGGAGTGGCCGCGGAACTGCTCGGACTCCGTACGGTCTTCGTGATCGCCGGCGTCATCACCCTCTTGTCCGCGGCTCTGACCTACCTGGGACAGCGACCGTCGAAGGTACTGGCCGCCTAACTAGTCCCCGGGGTGAGATCGGATTCGGGTCTCCGGGAACCCAACCAATGCAGCCGATGGTGAGGGGATGGAACGACTCAAAGAGCTTTTTGGAAACTTTGCGTCGACACTTCAACGGAAGTTCCTCGGCCAAGGGAACGGCAGCCACTACGGCGACTTGGCGTGGGTGGTCCGCCCGGAGTTGGCAACGAGTATTCCTCGCCGTGCCTGGCGCGAGGAGCTCGACCGGATCGCGGTCACCACCCTCGGCGACCAAGCCCCGGGCCTACCGTGGGCCCTCGATGCCCGCCGTGACGAAAAGCCCAGCTTTAACGCTCTTCTGGAGAGCGCACCGGTTCCTTCTCCGGGTCACTAAAGGTCGCTTTTTCACCCGGCTTGGTT
Source organism: Acidimicrobiia bacterium (assembly GCA_025922945.1). Classification (GTDB taxonomy): domain Bacteria; phylum Actinomycetota; class Acidimicrobiia; order Spongiisociales; family ZC4RG35; genus JACCTH01. The sequence continues at coordinate 6,956 of JAICGW010000118.1, forward strand.
CAGGCCGTCAGCTCCTGCTCCTCACGAAGGGCCGCAAATCTGGTGAGCGGCGATCGGTCGGGCTGA
>JAICGW010000119.1 GCA_025922945.1 Acidimicrobiia bacterium
GGCCAGGGTGAGGATGTCGATCAATCGGTGGCGGCGGTTGACCTCCGACCGGGGGTCGGGCACGTCGGCGAACACGGCCGTGATCGGGAGCGGCATCGGGCGTCCTCCGGGGGCGACACACGCTCTTCTGCGAGCGAGCACAGGAGCTGGGTCCCGTCGGGACGGAAGTAGAACTGGTTGTCGGCGTCGGCTACCAGCGGCCAGTTCCGGTAGGCGCCATCCCCAGGCACAGTGAAGGCGGTCCGGCGCATCGGCAGGAGCCCGACCGGCTGGGCGCCGGCCATCGACCCGATCACATCGCCCCAGGCGCCGGCGGCGTTCACGACCACGTCGGACCGAATCGCATCGTCTCCGGCGACGATGGTCCATTGCGAGGCAGAACGATGCAGCCGCTCTACTGGCGCGGACACGCGGACAGTTCCTCCACCACGGCGGAACCCGCGGACGAACGCCTGATGGAGGCCGGCGACGTCGAGGTCAAGCGCCTCGGGCTCGATCACCGCCCCTCCCAGATAGTCGAGACGGAGGACCGGGACGAGAGCTCGAGCCTGGGAGGGACCTAGCCAGCGACCGGGGTGGCTACCGGTTTCGGACTCGGCCAGGTGAGTGCGGAGACTCTGCTCCTGATCGGGGGTTCCGATCCACATTGCCCCTCTTTTCACCAGAAGGGGGTGATCGACTAGACCATCGGGAGGTTCATCGAAGAAGGGACGGCTCGCTCGGGTCAGCGCCCGGTTGGGCAGCGCGCCGTAGTTCTCGAAATAAAGCGCGGCCGATCTCCCGGTCGAGTGGGAGGCAAGAACCGGCTCGGCCTCGAGGAGGGTGACGGTGCAGCCGGCCTCTACGAGTTCATAAGCGACCGAGGCTCCGGCGATTCCGCCGCCAATCACCACCACCGATGGCTTCACGCAGGGATGGCTCGTTCGACGATGGCCGAGAGACCCTTCGTTTGGGGGAGCGTGCCGTACAAGCGCCCCCCGCCGCCCTCCAATCGGGTCCCGATGAACGCGTCCGTCGCCGTCGGTGCGGCGCTTCTGGCCATGAGTGCGGCCTGCAGGATGGTGCCCAGCTTCTCGGTGACGAGTCGGGCCTCACCTTCGGGATCGTCGAGATTCGAGAGGAGTGCAAAACTCGAGCGAGCGGAGGCGTCAATTCGAGAATCGAGCCCCAACACCTCTTCCTCCAGTATCCGCACCGAATCGGGGTGAGTCCTGACTGCTCGTAGAAGGTCGAGGGCGATGACGTTGCCCGAGCCCTCCCAGATGGCATTGAGTGGTGACTCTCGCAGCAGCCTCGGCATGATTGACTCTTCGACGTATCCGTTTCCGCCCAGGCACTCGAGCGCCTCGTGGACCACCTCGGTACAGCGTTTGGTGACGAGGAACTTGGCGATCGGGGTGATGAGCCGGCGGAGGGACTGTTCGCGAGGATCATCGCTTTGATCAAAAGCCCGCGCCACGCGGGCCATCAGCAGAACCGCGGCCTCGGTCTCAATCTCGAGATCGGCGAGGACGTTGATCATGGCCGGCTTGTCGATCAGAGCACTGCCGAAGGCTTTGCGATGACTGCAATGGTGGATGGCTTGGCTCACCGCTTGTCTCATCAGGGCTGCTGAACCAATGATGCAGTCAAGGCGGGTGCCATTGACCATTTCGATGATGTTGGCGACACCGCGACCCTCTTCACCGACGAGTTGGGCGAAAGCACCCCCGAACTCGAGCTCGGCCGAAGCATTGGATCGATTACCGAGTTTGTCTTTGAGACGCATGATCCGGATTTCATTGACGGTCCCGTCGGGGGTGTGACGCGGAAGTAGGAAACAGCTCAAGCCGCCTGGTGCTTGAGCGAGGATCAGAAAGGCATCGTTCATCGGAGCCGAGGTGAACCATTTGTGGCCGAAGATGCGATATCCGTCGGCCTCCGGCTCGGCCCGGCTGGTGCTGGCGCGGACATCGGACCCACCTTGTTTCTCTGTCATGCCCATTCCGAGCAGAACGCCGTCCTTCTTTTCGATCGGGGCGAAGGCGGGGTCGTAAGAGCGAGTGAGGATGTGTGGCATCCATGTCGCCGCCAGGTCCGGGTTGTGCGCCAGAGCCGGCACGACGGCGTAGGTCATAGAGATCGGACAAAGGTGCCCCGCCTCGATTTGATTGTCGAGGAAGGCAAAGGCCGCGCGGGCGAGATGGCCACCCGGCTGGGTACTGCCCTCCCATGGGAGGGAGTGGAGTCCATGAACGACCGCCCGCTCCATCAGCTGGTGCCAGGCGGGGTGGAAGTCGACCTGATCGATGCGATGGCCGTAGCGATCGTGGGTCCGAAGCTGCGGCGGGTAGCGGTTGGCGTCAGCCGCCCACTGGTAAGACTCCGCCCTTGCCAGCTGGCGCCCGAACTCGATCAGTTTCGGGATGGCCCAATCGGCTCCTTCGCGCACCGCCCCGAGGAGCAGGGGATCGGCATGGGCAAGGTCGTAATCGACCAGGGGTGGCGCCTGATTCGAGACTTCATGGGTCGTCATCGGCTGGGCGCGAGGGTATACCTGACCGGTGCCGCTAGAGCCTCCCCCCACCCGCTGGGAATTTCCCGAACCCGACTCCTACGGGCCGGATGACCTGGTGGCAGTCGGCGCCGATCTCGAGCCGAGCACTCTGCTGGCCGCCTACCGGCGGGGCCTATTCCCAATGCACACCGAAGATGGCGTGCTCGGTTGGTGGTCACCGGTCAAACGCGGAGTGATCCCGACCAACGGTCTGATCGTGTCGAGGTCGCTCCGACGATCGCGACGGCGGTATCGAGTGACCTTCGACCAGGATCTGGAAGGCGTCATCGCGGGGTGCGCCGACCCCCGACGGCCTCGGGCGTGGATCAGTCCAGAGATCGTCGCCGCGTATCTCTGGCTCGGCGAAATGGGCTGGGTGAGTTCGGTTGAAACCTGGGATGAGAACGGGGCTTTGGTTGGTGGTTTGTACGGGGTGAGGATTGGCGGCCTGTTCGCGGGGGAGTCGATGTTCAGCAGGGAACGGGATGCTTCGAAAGTGGCGCTGGTCGCTCTCGTCGAGGCGCTGGTTGATCAGCCGGCGGCGCTTCTCGATGTCCAGTGGGTGACCGATCATCTGGCTTCGTTGGGAGCGGTAGCGATCGGGCGCGCCGACTATTTGCGGCGGCTCAGGGCCGCCATCGACGCTCCTAGAGTCCCTGGCCCGTGGAGGGACAACGCTTGAACGATCGGGTCGTGGCCGGGATCGACTTGACACCGATCGGTCGGCGGGTCGCCGAGCGGGCCCGGCTGGTAGCGGATGCTCACGGACTCCCTCTGCATTTGGTGAGCATCAACGAATCATCGAGCGAAGCATTTCTCGACGACGGTCTGGGTCGTTTGCTTTTCGAGCGCTATCAGAAGAACCTGGTCGACGTCGCCAACTGGCTTCGGAGCCGGGCCACGGTTCCCGTCACCCATCAGGCCCTGCGAGGCTCCATCGGTTGGGAACTGGTGCGCGAGGCGAAGAAGGCTTCGTTGGTGGTGGTGGGCACCTCCGCGGTCGACGTCGAGCGTTGCGGACCGATTGCTCGCCGAGTGTCGATCATGTCGACGGGAGATGTGCTGGTCGTGCGGCGACAGCCCCGTATGCCATATCGAAAGGTGATGGCGGCGGTCGACTTTTCCAAGCACTCCGAGACCGCCGTCGAGGCCGCCCTTAGGTGGTACCCGGAATCGGAGCTGACGGCAGTGTTCTCCTTGCCCGATCGCTGGGACCCGGCTCTCTCCGAAGCCGGGCTCTTCGATGTCGAGGTGGTGGCGGCGAGGTCCACACGCTTGAAGCTCGCGACCGAGCGTATGGAGGAGTTCGTCGCTCGCTGGCCGAGCCGGGTCAAGCCATTGGTCGTCGACGGCGCTCCTCCGACGGCCATCGATGAAGTCGTGCGACGGAGGGGGGTGGACCTGGTGGTGGTGGCGAATCGAGGGGCAGGCGCCACTCGGATGATCCTTCTCGGCAGCGTCGCCGACGGCGTTCTCGAAACGATGCCCGGCGATGTCCACGTCGCCCGGGTGGAGGGCGAGTTCCGCCGTCCTTAGGTTGGCGAACCGACGGCGGGGAGGGTGACGGTGAAAGTGGTTCCGGGGCCATCGCCCGCAACCGAGATCTTGCCGCCGGCCCGGGTGAGGATCGTATGAACGGTGTGCAAACCGAGCCCAGTGCCCTTGCCGGGTTCTTTCGTTGTAAAGAAGGGATCGAATAACCGACCGACGACCTCGGGGGGGATCCCGGGGCCGGTATCGGACACTGCAACGACCACCGATCCGTCCTGGTTGCTGGCCGAGATCTTCAAGGTGCCGGTGCCTTCCATGGCGTCGGCGGCGTTGTCGATCAAGTTGGTCCAGACCTGATTCAGATCACGTCCCGAGGCTTCAACCTTGGCCAGATCGGCGTCGTAATCGCGCAAGACCTCGATGCTGCGGAGCTTGTGCCTCAGCAGGATCAGCGTGTCGTCGATTCCCTCGGTGACGAGCACCTCTTGGATTGGCGCCTGATCGAGGAACGAATAGTGCTTGACGACTCTGACCAATTCAGAGATGCGCTTCGCCCCGATCCCGATCTCGCGAATCAGATCTCCCCCGTTTGCTCGCAATGCGGTCAACCGAACCCAACGAGACGCCAGATCCGGCTCGAGGCCAGAGATCAACTCGTCGAGCCGCGCGGGGTTCCAACCCGCCGCCACCAAGGGGGCGGTGAGCTCCCAGGGCTCTTCGACCAAATGCTCGGTCAGCCACTCCTCCACCAGCCGTTCTGTCTCTAGCCGGTCGAGGTTCGTCATCCGGGCGGGAGTCTCGGGCACCGTCGCGGCGGTGTCCCCTAGTCCCGGAATAAGACTCTCGACCTCGACGCGCAGAGCCTCGTAAAGCCGCGCCAGCTCTTGGCTCGCCCTTCCCACGGCGGCGGCGGGATTGTTGAGCTCGTGCATGAGCTGGGCGGCCATCCGGCCCAAGGCCGCCATCCGCTCCTCGTGTCGCAGGACCTCCTCTGTGCTGCGAAGACGCGACGTGACGGTCCCCACCATCCGCCGGACGACCCGTGAGTCCTCCAACAAGGCTTCGAAAGCTTCGGCTGGTATCCGAACGAGGCGCGAAGGGATACTGGCCGAAACCGAGGCAATCCGGGGAGCCTTGTCGAGCAAGGCCAGTTCTCCCACTACTTCGCCGGGACCGATCCGGGCCAGTTCGACATCGCGCGGATCCTGATGCTTGGTGACCACCAATTCGCCCTCGACCAGGACATACATCTCTTCGGAGGTGCTGCCTTCCTCGATGATGACTTTCCCCGCCTCCACGTCGATTTGCTTAGAGAGGTCGCAAACTGCCTGCAGAAGCTCTTCCGGGAGATCGGAGAAGTAGGGGAGTCCCCGCAGGATCTCGGCGGTGGTCCTCATAGAGAGGCCAGGTGCTGGTGGACGAAGCGGATGGCTGTCGCTCCCTCGCCCGCGGCGCCGGCAACCCTTCGGATTGACCCATGCCTCACATCACCGGCGACGAAAACACCTGGAACCGACGTCTCCAGGGGGAGTGGTTCGCGGTCGACGTTCCAGCCGACGAGCGGCCCCAAGTCCGCTCCTGAGAGCACAAAGCCCTTGTCGTCGAGCTGGACGAGGTCGGCCAACCACTCGGTTTGGGCTCGTTGGCCGATGAAGATGAACATTGCCCCGGCCTCGACTGTCGTCTCATCGCCGGTAATGAGGTTTCGCAACGTGAGATGTTCAAGGTGGCTCTCACCGCTCGCGGCGATCACTTGGGTGTGGGGCAGCACCGTTACTTCCTTGGTCGCTTCGATGTTGTCGATCAGGTACGAGGACATCGTCGCCGTGAGATCCTCACTCCTGATGACAATGGTCACCGAGTCGGTAAACCTGGTGAGGAACATGGCCGCCTGGCCGGCCGAGTTACCGCCTCCCACGACGTACATGGGCTGATTGGCATGAGCTTGGGCCTCGATTCGCGAGGTTCCGTAATAGACGCCCGCCCCGGTCAGTTCTTCGAGCCCCTTGGCCGGAAGGCGTCGGTAGGAAACCCCGCTGGTGGCAATCACAGCCTTGGCCGTGATCTCGGTCCCATCGGCTAGATGGATGATGCGAAATGGGTCTTTGCGCTCGATTCGAACGACTGAGGCCGGCAACAAGACTTCGGCTCCAAATCGCGAGGCTTGCGCATGAGCGCGACGGGCGAGGTCGGCCCCGCTGATCCCCTTGGGGAATCCGAGATAGTTCTCGATCAGGGATGACTGGCCCGCCTGCCCTCCCGGGGCGGCGGACTCGATCAGGATGGTTCGCAGCCCCTCGGAGGCACCGTAGACCGCGGCCGCCAGGCCAGCTGGGCCGGCCCCAACGATGGCCACGTCGTAAGCGGCGGCTTTGGCATGGACGGGGAGACCGAGATGTTCAGCCAAGGTTCGTACGTCGGGGTTGAACAGTGGATCTCCGGCGATCGGAATGACGATCGGCAGGTCCTCGATATGGCCCCCCAGACTTTCCATCAGGCGATCGGCTTCTTCGTCGCGGGTCGGAACCAGATATCGGTAGGGGATCTGGTTCATCGCCAGAAAGGCCTTGAGCTCGTGGGCGGGGCGGGACCATTCCTGGCCGATCACCCGAATCGCCTCGAAGGTCGGGCGATAGTCGGCTTGCCAGTCATCGAGCAGATCATCGAGTACGGGATA
>JAICGW010000120.1 GCA_025922945.1 Acidimicrobiia bacterium
GAAGGTGTTGCCCGCCACCTTCTCTGACAGCACCTTGGTGATGGCCGCGGTCAGGGTGGTCTTGCCATGGTCGATATGACCCATGGTCCCCACGTTGACGTGCGGCTTGGAACGCTCGAACTTGGCCTTACCCATTGACTCCTCGCTTGTTTGCTGCCGGTAGCGGCGGGCAGACTCGAACTGCCGACCTCTCGATTATGAGTCGAGCGCTCTCACCGACTGAGCTACGCCGCCCGGAAATTAACTTGTCTGGCGACGGCCAGGAGCGCCGTCGATCCGAGCCCCCTTGCGGAATCGAACCGCAGACCTCCTCCTTACCATGGAGGCGCTCTGCCTGCTGAGCTAAGGGGGCGCCATTGCTGGCCCCGTCCTATTTAGTTGGGACCCGGTGCCGGGAGAAGGATTTGAACCTCCGAAGGCAGTTGCCGGCAGATTTACAGTCTGCTCCCTTTGGCCGCTCGGGCATCCCGGCAAAGGCTGCTGAATGCTAAACGGCCGCAGACTGTCAGTCTGACTGGCCAATTGGGCCGCTCGGGCATCCCGGCAAAGGCTGCTGAATGCTAAACGGCCGCAGACTGTCAGTCTGACTGGCCAATTGGGCCGCTCGGGCATCCCGGCAAAGGCTGCTGAATGTAAACGGTCAGAGACTGCCGGACCGGTCGCTGAATGATAAACGGGCTGGCCCACCTTTCTTAGAGGGCCTGCAGCTGACGTGCTCGCGAGAGGGCAAACCCAATCACAAACGCCAGCACCACCATGATCCATCCCTGCCAGTAGGCGGAGACCACCAGCACCACGCCAACGACGATGGCGAGCACCGACGCCACTATCAAGCCCCGGGTCAATCTTCCCGCCAACCGACGCCGAAAGTCCGGAGCGATCTCGGTGAAGCCGCCGCTCTTTTCGACGAAAGCGAGCTGGCGGACTCGGCCCCAAGCCAGCAAACTCCCCGTCGCCACCGGATAGGCGACGGCAAAGGGCACCCAGATCGGCCGAATCACGAAAAGAGAGATGATGCTCACCAGCAACAAAATGCCCAGGATTCGCAACACGGTCCGGAGGTGGCGCTGTGACCAAAGCGGCCCATGCTCGATCCCCAGGACGGAGAAGAGAGCGGCCCAGCCGATCACTGCTGCTGGCGCCAGCAGGGCCAGCGCCAGCGCGATCGACGGGTTCAGTTCGATCAAACTCCGGCGGCCATCGCCCGCAAGCGCTCGATTCGATCCTCGATCGGAGGGTGAGTAGCGAAGAGACTCATCAGGCCGCCACCGCCGCGCCCCCGGCGAAACGCCTTCAGGGGGTCGGCGATGAAAAGCTGGCTGACGGCAGGGTTGACCTGCATCGGCACCTGAGCAGTACCGGCTCCGAGCTTGGCCAGAGCCGATGCCAGTTGCAGAGGCTGACCGGTGATTTCGGCGCCGCTTCTATCCGCCTGATACTCCCGGGCCCGGGAAATGGCCATCCGGATGATCATCGCCGCGATGGGAGCGATGATGATTGAAAGGAGGGCTGCAATCGCTGCCAGGGGATTGCCCCGTTCGTCGCGGCCGCCGCCCATGAATAACGCCATCCGTCCAAAGATGCTGAGCGCAGCCGCCAGCATCGCCGCCACCGAGCTGATCAGGATGTCGCGGTTTTGGACATGCGAAAGCTCATGGGCGAGCACCCCGGTCAGCTCCTCGCGATTCATCACCTGCAGGATCCCGGTGGTGACGGCCACCGCCGCGTGGCTGGGATTGCGCCCGGTAGCGAAGGCGTTGGGCTGCGGTGATTCGATCACATACATCCGCGGCATGGGCATCCCGGCCTGCGTCGTCAGATTGCGAACAATCGAAAAGACTTCGGGCAGCTGACTCTCATCCACTGGCTTTGCTCTTGAAGCCGCCAGAGCGATCTTGTCCGAGAAGAAGTAGGCCACGAAGTTGAGGCCGACAGCCAAGACGGCGCCGATCCAGAGCCCTCCCTCACCTCCCAGGCTGTAGCCAATCCAGAAGACCAGAACGGTCATCAGGGCCAGGAGTCCGACTGTCTTGAGGTTGTTGCTCATGATGGGCCAATTCTAGGAAAGGCCCACCCTTTTCAATCGAGCTGGATCAGCTCAGCGATATCTCCAAACGATGCGACCCTTGGTGGGGTCGTAGGTAGATACGTCAACGTCGACTTGATCGCCGGGCAGGATCCTGATCCCGCGACCGCGGGTCATGCGTCCGGCGGCGCGGGCCCTAACGATGAGCCCGCCTTCCACCTCGACTAGATAAGCGGCGTTGCGTTCGAGAGACTTGACCGTTCCCGAAATCCGGATGTACTCGTCGCTGTCGGCCACTAGGGACGGCGCCCGCCGCCCCGACTGCCGGAGCTTGAACGGTTGCCGTAAGCACCGCCGGTTGAGGGCCGGTTGCCGTATCCGCCGCCGCCACCGCCGCCACCGCGACGATCGCCCCCACCACGGGGTCGGTCGGTCTTGGGTCGGGCTTCGTTGACGGTGACGCGACGTCCATCGATGTCGGTGCCGTCGAGCTCTTGGATAGCCCGCTTGGCTTCCTCGGCGTCGTCCATTTCGACAAAGCCGAACCCGCGGGAGCGACCGGTTTCGCGGTCTGTGGCAACGTTGGCAGAGCCAACAGTTCCAAACCTACTGAAGAGCGTGTTGAGGCTCTCGGAGGTGGTGGAGAAGGGAAGGTTCCCTACGTAGATGTTCATGTCGACCTTCTGATTCGGGTGGGGGCAACCCACGTGTTCTTTACGGGCATGCCCTAGGACGTCGCACCCTGAGGTGACATCTATGAGTAATACCGAGACACAGTGTAGTTGGTTTATTGGCTAAATGGGCGGTGAGTTCCCGCTTTGTTGATCACCCGGCGACTAGTCACGCGCCTACGGCAATCCACCGCAGCTAGTGGCGAGAGCCACTCTGAGTGGTTATGGTCCCGGATCGCAAGGTGCTCACAAAGGAGGGACCACTTAATGAGACGCCTGTTTGTGTTGGGGGTTGCGTTCGCCCTTCTCGCCGGAATGATGACGTCGGCCGGTGGCCAGGAGGCTGAAGCCAATGCTCAGGCGGCTGGGGTAGTTCCGGGTCGATATGTCGTAGTCATGGCGGCCGATCCGCTGGTAACCACCTTCGGCCAGGATCAACTCGACACTGCGGCCGCCCGAAATCGGGGACAGGCCCTGAAGGCGAGTCACGACCAGGCGTTGCAGTCGATCGGTAGAAGCCCGAATGCCAAAGTCCACGACTACACCGTCTCATTGAACGGTTTTGCCGCGGCCCTCACCGAGGCCGAAGCCGAGAAGATCGCTCACGCCCCCGGGGTAGCGGTAGTGCTCCCTGACGTAAGAAGGTTTCCCACTACGGACAGCAGCCCGGATTTTTTGGGCCTGACTGCGCCAGGCGGCGCTTATGAGAAAGGATTCGATGGGTCGGGCGTGGTGGTCGGCATCATCGACACTGGGATTTGGCCGGAGCATCCAAGCTTCGCCGACGATGGCAGTTATGCGACACCACCGACTGGCCCAATTCCATGTGAGTTCGGCAACACCGCCCACAATCCACACGATGCGCCGTTCACCTGCAACAACAAGCTGATAGGAGCTCGCCAGGTTCTCGCCACGTACCGGGATGTAATAGGCGCAGATCCCGATGAGTTCGATTCGGCACGGGATGACGCCGGCCACGGGACCCATACCGCCTCGACCGCAGCGGGCAATGCTGGCGTCGCAGCCGACATCTTTGACATACCCCGGGGGACCATCTCCGGGATTGCCCCTCGTGCGCACATCATCGCCTACAAAGGGCTCGGCAATCAGGGTGGATTCGGTTCCGATCTTGCGGCAGCGATCGACCTCGCCGTTGAGGATGGCGTCGATGTGATCAACTATTCGATCGGAGGTGGCCCCAGCTTGATTGGTGCGGACGATGTGGCGTTCCTCTTCGCTGCTGCTGCAGGCGTCTTCGTAGCCAATTCCGCCGGCAACGACGGACCCAATGCCGGCACCATCGGTGGGCCTGCTTCGGTGCCTTGGATCACCACGGTCGGGGCCAGCACTCAAAGCAGGTTCTTCCAAGGAACGGTGGTGCTTGGCAACGGTGCCGAATATGCGGGCGCTTCCATCACTGCCGGGACGGGAGTTCTTTCACTGGTGGACGCCGAAGATCACGGAAACTCCCTCTGCGACCCTGCAGTCCCATTCACCGGCGATGTCTCTGGAAAGATCATCCTTTGCGAGCGTGGCGTCGTTGCTCGTGTCGCCAAGAGCCTGGCGGTCTTCAACGCCGGCGGCGCGGGAATGGTGCAGTTCAACACCAATGACGTCGGCGACCTCGCGACCGATAACCACTGGGTTCCGTCGGTGCACGTCGATCTCACGCCGGGCCAGGAAATCAAGGCGTACATAGACCAAGCCGGGGAGGCTGCGACTGCGCAGATCTTTGGCGAACAGCTGAGCGAGTGGCCCTCGGCGCCGTCGATGGCCATCTTCTCGTCCCGCGGCCCCGACCCGGTGGCGCTCGACATCATCAAGCCCGACATCACCGCCCCCGGACAGCAGATTCTGGCTGGGTACTCTCCGTTCCCGGACCCGGGAACCGAGCCACCCGGAGAACTCTTTGCCGCCATCCAGGGCACCTCGATGTCGGGGCCACATGTGGCAGGTGTCTTTGCTCTCCTCAAGCAAGCCCACCCCGACTGGAGCGCGGCGATGGCGAAGTCGGCCTTGATGACCACCGCTTCCCAAGATGTGGTCGATAACGACCGCGTCTCGGCCACCGACCCCTTCGATCGCGGGTCCGGACACATCGATGTGGGTGGGCACGCCGGCAAGGGCTCGCCCTTTGAACCGGGGTTGATCTATGACGCCGGATTCAACGAGTACCTCGGATTCTTGTGCGACGAGGAGCCTTCGATCTTCCTCAATCCGGCGGCAACCTGCGCGGCGCTCGCCGCGGCCGGAATCCCCACCGAGGCTGAGAATCTCAACTACCCCTCAATTGGGATCGCGGCGATACCCGGCTCGAAAACGGTGACGAGAACCGTGACCAGCCTCGCCCCCGGGAACCAATCGTTCAACGTCACCGTGAATGCTCCCGCCGGTTACAACGTGGAGGTGTCTCCTGCCAGACTCCGGCTCCGTCAGGGGCAATCAGCTTCGTACCAAGTGACGGTGACCAATGTTGGAGCTCCGATTGGCGAGTGGCGCTTTGGTTCCCTGAGCTGGAGCGATGGGAGCCACTACGACGTCTACAGCCCCATTGCGGTGAGAGCGTCTGACTTCGAGTCCGCCAGCGTTCTCGAAGGAACCGGGACTGATGGCGAGATCACCTTCCCAATCAGCTTCGGATATTCCGGGGACTACGACGCCGCCGCGCACGGGTTGGTCGAGGAAGCCGTGATAAGCGACACCGTTGTCCAGGATCCAGATCAGAACTTCAACCCCAGTGACGGATTCTCCAACTCGCATACGTTCGAGTTGACCGACGCGCTCTACTTCCGAATAGCGATTCCACCCGATGCGACCGAGCCCAATGCCGATCTCGACGTCTATGTATTCAACCCGAGCGGTCAATTGGCCGCCGCGAGCACGCTGGGCGGCACCAACGAACTGGTCAACATCACCACGCCCGCCGATGGAACCTGGACTGTCTGGGTGCATGGCTGGCAAGCCCCTGGGGGAGACTCACCCTACGACCTCTCGAGTTGGGTCGTACCGAGCGCGGAAGACGGAAGCCTTTCGGTCACGACGGAGCCCGAATCGGCAGTGATTGGCACCGTGGGAAACATCACCGTCGCATGGTCAGGCCTGACCGCTGATCGTGAGTACTTGGGAGCGGTGTCTCACAACCGTGGCGGCGAGTTACTAGGTATCACCGTGGTCGAAGTCCAGAGCTAGGACCTCATCAAAGGGAGTGCTACGGCGCTCCCTTTGCTCAGTTCTCGCAGAGAAAGGGCTCGGTCACTCGTCCGCCGGAGTGGTAGCGATACTCGCCACCCCCGGCGTTCAGGACGACGAGCGCTCCGTCGACGGGCACCTGGATATACGCCATATCTGGCTGCGGACAACCAAGACCTGCGTCCGGCCAGACGACCGCTTCTGCGCTTGCAACTGAGATTGCAGAAGCTGCGATTCCGAGGCGTTCCGCCAAATCAGCGGTGGCCAGGTCGACCAGGCGTTGCAGAGATGGGTCAAAGGACGGGGATGCGGGTGGCACGGTTGTCGTTTCCTCGATGGGTTGGGTCGTGGTAGGTGGATCCTGCTTGCTGGGAGAAAGAGAAGTCGACCCAATCAGAGTGTCCTGCCCAGTCGTCTCAGTGCCTGCACTCGTCGCGACGCTGGGCGCCCTCATCGGCGACTGCCCAACCCCGCAAGCGGCAACGACCACCGCCGAGAACGTCACCACTGTAAGTAGTCGTCTCACCACTCTTAGACGTAGCCAGGGCCGGGCGAGTTCCCCGGGCGAGCGATCAGAACCCGAAAATCACCCAAACCACGCTCGTGGAGCAGCGTTTCACCGGCGGTTCGTCTACTCCGGAGCTCGAGCCGGTAATTCTCATCCGCCCCCGCCGCCCCGAGTTCCTGGGAGCGCAAATCTCGCAGGCGATCGCCCAGTCCCCA
>JAICGW010000121.1 GCA_025922945.1 Acidimicrobiia bacterium
CGATGCGTCTCCAACCCACTGCCAGAACGGACATCAATCCCCCCAGCATCGCGCCCCCGACCGTGGCTCCGAGCAGAAACCAGAGGGCAGTGACCCGGACGCGGTTACCTCGTCCCTGCTCCTGGAGGGGAGTGATCACCGACAGCATCGACACCCCGCATGGCGACCATGTGCTTCGCACCGCCGTGGTCACAGCCAGTACGAGTCCAAGAACGAAGAGGAGGTTCACGAGTAAGAAGGAGCCTCGGGGTGATCGCTCAACTCGAAGCCCACCTGGTCAACGTAACACCAGTACCAACTTTCCCCCGGTTCGTAGGAGCGGACGATCGGATGGCCCGTGGCATTGAAATGTGCCGAGGCGTGTCGCTCCGGGGATTGGTCGCAGCAGCCGACGTGGCCACAGGTTTGACAGGTGCGAAGATGAACCCAGGCGTGCTTGCCGGCGGCCAAACAGTCTTCACATCCCTGGGTCTCGGGGATGGGGTCGGTTATCGAATCTAGGTGATCGCAGATTTCCAAGTGGCGGAATCCTTTCGGTCCCGGAAAGGGTAAATCCTCGGTCAACCGGGCTGGGCCAATGTGGGATGGATCCCGAGTTGATCTGGGTGATAATCCGGGGCCGTGGCCCGAAGACGCGAAAAGAATTCTGGATTTTGGGTTTGGCGTGCCGCCGGTGGTGGTATAAAGGAGTCATCAGTTCCCGGGGTTGGGGCTTCGGCCTCGACACCGGGAACTGTGTTTTTCTTTGTGCTCCTCCCGGAAAGGGCGACGGAGCGAGGGCCGCAGATCGCGAAAATAAATCTCCGGTTTCGCTTTCCAATTCCTTCGCACTTGGTTATAAAGCTGTCATCAGTTCCCGGAGTTGAGACCTCGGTTTCAACACCGGGAACTGTGTTTTTCGGGCTCAAGACGACCTAAGTGCCCTCGTTTGAGCCAATTCTCGTCGTCGCCGTTCTCCTGCTTTTGGGGGTCTTGGCGGGGAAGCTGTCAAGCCGCTTTGGTGTTCCCGCCCTGCTCCTCTTCCTCCTGCTCGGGATGCTGGCGGGTTCCGACGGCCCCGGCGGCATCGCCTTCACCAATGCTCCCCTGGCGGCTGCAGTCGGTTCGATTGCCCTGTCTTTCATCCTTGAACGTCACCATCCCCGCCAACTCCTGGGTCGATGGTCGCCGGGTCGTCGAGCTCGACCTTCCCGCCGGGATGTGGCTCTCGCTCGTTGGCCGCGGCGATGAGTTCCTGGTTCCACAGGGCCCCACCGTCCTCAAGGCGGGAGACCGGCTCACAGTCCTGGCTTCACCAAGCGAGAAGGAACAGGTGGAGAGCCTGCTCAATTCGGCTCCGGGTCGAAGCCCGGGCCGCCCTCATCAATGATTCCAGACTTTGGGGGTGACCCCTGCCCTCCTGGAGTATCAGTCTTTGCCTGCAGGAGGTCCTCGGTCAGCTCGTCCACCACCAGGCGGTCGGGCTGGATCTTTCCCGTGCGGTAGCCGGCGCGGGCAACGAGGTGAGTCGCCACCGGAGTGGTGAGCATCTGGAAGATGGCAACCAGCGCCAGCGTCCAGATCGCCGGGCCCACTCGCAGCCGAATAGCCAAACCGGTCAGCCCCAGCAAGACCCCGAGCACCTGAGGCTTGGAGCTGGCATGCATGCGAGCCAGCAAGTCTGGGAACCGGAGCACTCCGATGCCCGCGGCCAGAGCCAGAAACGATCCTGCCACCAGGCAGATGGCGGCGACAACGTCAAGCATCTTCTCCTCCTCCACTTGCTTCATCCCGGCCGGCCGACGTTTCCGCTTCCAGGAGGGCGGCAGCGAGCTCGGCCTCGAGCTGGGCGGCGTCCTCGGCTTCCACCTCAGCGCGGGTCTTGATCCGGGCGGCGTCCTCCGGCTCGACCGAGGCGAAGCGAGCCACCGCCACCGATCCCACAAAGCCCACCAGGGCCAGCGCTACCAAAACGGGCACGGTCTCGGTCCGGCGGTTGAGGGCCGCTTCCACCGCCAGTCCGATGATGAGAATGTTGGTGATGATGTCGAGAGCCACCAGGCGGTCGAGAATGCTCGGCCCTCCTTCGACCCGGATCATCGCCATGGCTGCCCCGGCCGCAAGCATGGCCACGCACGTCACGGCAATGATTGCCATCATCGGCTCCGCCGGAGCGCGACGCCCGCAGCTGCGAGCTCTTGATCGGAGGCGAGGGCCCTCAACACCCGCTCTTCTACAGCCAACACGTCGCGGCGAACCTTCTCGACCCCACCCATCAATTCGAGGTCGAGCACGTGGATGTAAAGCATGCCGTCCCGACGGAGCGCTTCAACCACCATCGAGCCCGGTACCAGGGTGGTGAGGACCGCAGTCAAGGAGAGGTAGAGGTCAGACTCGTTTCGGAGGTGGACGCCGATGACCGCACCGTGGGGGACGTGGGAGTGATCGAGCGCCAGGAACGCCACCTGAAAGCTGGCTTGCAGCAGGTCAAGGAAGAAGCGGGCGAGAAGGCGTAGCACGCCCAACGGGCGGACCTTGCCCCGAAACCCGATTCTCGGTAGCGGCAGCAAAGCGGTGACGATCACCGCCACGACTGCCCCCGAAATCACGTTGGCGACCGAAAGCTGACCCCACAGCAAGACCCAGAGAGTGGTGAGCCAGGCGATGCTCAACCAAGAGAGTCGGGTCCGGGCGATCCGCGACAGAATGCGGCCCCTCATCGTCCCGCGTCCTCCGCCGCTGCCTGGGGGGAAGGCCCCTCACCGCGATCACCCCGCGAGAGCACGGCCTCGATATACGGAGTCTGCGAGCGGAGATCTCCCGCGGCCCGATCGGTGTAGCTGTAAATCGGCCCGGCGAGAACGGTGATCGCAACGCCCAGTGCCACCAGAGCAGCGGTGGGCGCCACCATGCCCCCCGGATTGCGGTTCATCACTGCCTCACTGGGGGGAGGCTGCCAGAACGCCTTGTTCCAGGCCTTCACCACCACGTACAGGGTCAAAAGCGAAGTCAGGATTCCCCCCGCCACCAGTGCGTAGGCCAGAGAGTTGCCGGCGGCCACGCCTGCCTGCAGCAGCCCTACCTTCCCGAGGAAGCCAGACAACGGCGGAATCCCCGAAAGGCTCAGGGCCGGGACCAGAAACAAAATCGAAAGCAGGGGAGCTATTCGTGCCAACCCCCCCAGCCGATTGAGAGAAGTCGACCCCGCCTTCTGCTCGATGAGCCCCACGACCAGGAAGAGCGAGGTTTGCACGGTGATGTGGTGAATCACATAGAAGATGGACGCCGCAAGGCCGGCTCGACTGGAGAGAGCGATCCCGAAGACCATGTAGCCGATGTGGCTCACCAGGGTGAAAGAGAGGAGTCTCTTGATATCGGATTGGGCAACGGCGCCAAGGATCCCGACCACCATGGTCGCCAGGGCGACCCACATCAGCACTCCGTCGATGCGGCCGTCGCCAAACAACAATGTCTGAGTTCTGATGATGGCGTAGATGCCAACCTTGGTGAGCAAGCCGGCGAAAACCGCCGTCACCGGGGCAGGGGCAGTCGGGTAGGAGTCGGGCAACCAAGCCGACAATGGAAAAACCGCCGCTTTGATCCCGAAAGCGATCAACAGCATCAACTGCAGGATCAGACGAGTGGTGGCATCGATCTCCGGCAAGCGTTCAGCGAGCTGGGCCAAGTTCACGGTCCCGGTGGCGCTGTAGATCAAGGCCACCGCCACCAGGAAGATCAGAGAAGACAGCAGGGCAACGATCACGTAGATGGTCCCCGCCCGGATCCGAGCACGGGTTCCCTCCATGGTCAGCAACACATAGCTGGCCGTGAGGAGGACTTCGAAGCCGACGTAAAGATTGAAGAGGTCACCCGACAAGAAGGCGATCGCCACCCCAGCGGTGAGAACGAGATAGGTCGGGTGGTAGATCGCGACCGGCGCCTCTCTGTCTCCCTCGGCGAGGCCCTGGGCGAGCGAATAGAGGAGGACACAAAGGGTCACCGCCGCTGAGACCGAGAGCATCAATCCGGACAATCGATCCGCCACCAGTGAAATACCTACCGGAGCCGCCCAGCCGCCGACGTTGACGACCAGGGGTCCGGCGTCAGCGGCAAAAAGCAGGCTTGCTGCCACCAACAAGGTGGCGGAAAGGACGGTGACACTGATCGTCCGCTGGATTCGGGGGGAGCGGGAGAAGGCCACGGCCAGACCAGCCCCGGTCAAGGGAAGAACCACCGGCAGCGGAACGAGCCAGTCCATCGGCTACACGCGCTCCTCATCGTCTTCTGCCAGCCAGTGCTCCTCAACAAAGCTGGCCATCTCATCGCGAGCCGCGGCGGCTTCCTCATCGAGGGCCTCCAGTCCCCCCGGATGCCTGCGCTGCTCGATGTAGGCCTGATCGATGGCCGCCATCCGGGCGATCCGCCGGTCCTCCAGATCGTCTTGGACTTCGTCATGTTCGTTCAGCTGCCAGGAGCGATAGGCCATCGCCAGCAAGAACCCGGTGAGGGCGAGGGTGATGACGATCGAGGTCAGAACCATCGCCTGCGGCAGAGGGTCACTCATGGCCGAGCGAAGCGTCAATCCGACGATCGGAGCCCCACCAGCGGGTCCGCCGATGACCAAGAACAGGAGATTGACCCCGTTGCCGACCAGGATCACCCCGATCAAGACCCGGGACAGGCTTCGCTCTAGGATTAGGTAGACCCCTCCACCCACCAGGACCGCAATCACCACCACCAGCGGCAAGTCGGGGGCGAGGAATCCGCTCACTCCGGTCTCCGGGTGGCGGGGGTGGCCGGCTCGAGAGCCGGACCGATCAGGTCGCTGTCGAATCCGGTTCGCTCGCCCTGGCGGTCGATCTCGGCCCCGAGGCTGCGAAGGATGTCGAGCATCAAGCCGATCACGACCAGGAACACTCCGATGTCAAAGAACACGGAAGTGACGAGCTTGACCTCGCCGATCAGAGGTAGCGAGCGTTCGATGATCACGCTTTGCAGGACCTCGCCGCCGAGCAACATTGCCCCCAGCCCGACCCCAGCCGATAGGAACATCCCGCTCCCGAGCAGAAACCCGGGCTGCAGAGGAGCCGCGGCGCTGAGTTCATAACGGCCCCCGGCCAGGTACCTGACCATCAATGCGATCCCGGTCACCAGCCCGGCCGCGAACCCACCCCCAGGGGCGTTGTGACCCGAGAAGAGCAAGAAGACGGCGAAGGCCAGCATGGTGTGATAGAGGATGCGGGTTGCCACCTCGAGAATCACTGATCGTCTCTGGGGGGCGAGGGTGTCGCCGGCCCGAAGCCACCGGCGGGACCTCGAAGACACCGGCTCCGGGCTTGGCGAACGGCGGCGTTGTCGCAGAGGGGCCATCGGGTCGGGGTCGGCAGCTCCGAGCGTCCCCTTCACCGAGTCGATCTCTTGAGGGGCGGCGGTCTCCCCCTCGCGGCGGCTGATGAAAAGCAACGAGGCGACCCCGGTAGCGGCCACCAAGAGCACGGCGATCTCGCCCATCGTGTCCCAGGCTCTGATATCGACCAGGGTGACGTTGACGATGTTCGCTCCCCCGCCGAACGAAACCGCCTCCTCGGCAAAGAGCTCTGAAACCGGTCGATGTACCCGTGCCTGGGGCACGACCAGGGCCATTCCTCCGATCGTCAATCCCACCACCGCCCCCAGCCCGAGACGTAGCCAGCGCGAGGCAGCCAGCGGACGGTTGGAGAAGTAGGCGGGAAGCCGCCGCAGGACCAGCACAAAGACCACCAGCGTCACCGTCTCGACCAGCACCTGGGTGAGAGCCAGATCAGGGGCTCCGTAGAGGAGAAAGAGCAGGGCCAAGCCATAGCCCGTGATCCCCGCCAGCACGATTGCCTTCAGTCGCCGACGGGATCGAGCGGTGAGAACAGTGGCTGCCACGATCAATGTCCCGACTACCAGCTCCGTAGGAGTGGCCCCGACTCTGATCCGGGCGGGCAGCGAACCGTTCATGATCATCACCGCCCCCGGACCCAGCACCACCACGAGCAAAATCATTCCGAGATAGAGCGGAAGGGAGCCGCGCTGGATTAGCGCTGTGAGGTCGGCGGCGAAGTTGTCGATCCAGCGCAAAAGCCGCCGGTAGAGGAGGTCGGCATCGAAGGGTCCTTCCAATGCGGTCTGCCACCGTTCGATCGGGTTGCGCAGCATGTGCATACCGACACCTGCGACCAGCACGGTCATCGAGATCAGAAATGCGGGCGTGAGGCCGGCCCACAGGGTCAAATGCCCCGGCGGGCCGATGGGATACGCCGCGGCGTGGGGCGCAAGCAGCTGTTCGCCCAGGCCAGGCACCAACGCCGTGGCCAAACCGGCCAGGGAGAGAAGCCCAGCGGGTGCGAGCAGCATCAAGGGGGGAGCGCTGAGCGTCATCTCCTGCCCGACGATCGGAGGGCGCTTGGTGGCAAAGGCCCCCCACCAGAGGCGAAGCCCATAGGAAACGGTCAACACCGAACCGAGGGCCATCACCCCCACCATCACGCCACCCAACCAGGGTGGGCTGGAGGTAGTTGTCAGCAGCGATTCGAGGGCCGCCTCCTTAGCGACGTAGCCAGCCAAAGGCGGTAACCCGATCATCGAAGCCACAGCCAAGGC
>JAICGW010000122.1 GCA_025922945.1 Acidimicrobiia bacterium
AGGTCTGCGCCACCTCGGCACCGTGCTCGCGGATGAGCCTCGCGTAGATCAGGGAGTGCTGCGACGTGACCTTGCCGGTGGTGCCGCCGGTGGTTCCCGAGCCGACCTGATTCGCCTCGACCACGACTACCTCCCGGCCCTGGCGCTGAAGCAACAGCGCAGCCGTGAGGCCAGTGATGCCTGCTCCCACTACGACGACATCGGCTGTAACTCGATTGGTGAGGGCGTCGTAATGGGGACGGTCGTCGGTGAGCCAGACCGATTTTCGTTCAGACATGCCCCACTGTTTATCGCGTTTCGCCGCAGCGAGCGATATTCCGTCTGAAACCGCCAGTCCCGGACAGGAATTTCTTAGGTCGAGAGTCTGCCTAGGGTCGATTGGGGACACCAGCCTCCTATTGCGAGGGAGATCAAATGCGAAATCCAAGTGCCATTGGCGCTGTCCCGGCTGATCTGCTTCGTCGGGAATTGCAGGGCCAGGTTTTTACCTCTGAAGATCCTGGATACGACGAGGCCCGGACCGTCTTCTTCGGTCTCTTCGATCGCTATCCGGCCTTGATCGCCCAGGTGGCAGACGGCGATGACGTCGCCACGTTGGTGAAGCTCGGGAAAGAGCACGGGGTCGAACTGGCGGTGCGAAGCGGCGGGCACAGCGCCGCCGGCCACAGCATGCCCGATGGAGCCGTGGTCATCGATTTCCAGGCGATGAAGGCCATCGAGATCGATCTCGAAAGCCAGACCGCCTGGGCCGAATCCGGGGTGACCGCCGGCGAATACACCGTCGCCGCCGGCGCCCACGGTTTGGTGACCGGCTTTGGCGATACCGCCTCAGTCGGGATCGGGGGTATCACGCTGGGCGGCGGGGTCGGCTTCCTGGTCCGGAAGCACGGGCTCACCATCGACGACCTCTTCGGCGCCGAGGTCGTCACCGCCGAGGGAGAGTTGCTCGAAGTCGATGCCGACAATCACCCGGACCTCTTCTGGGCGATCAGAGGCGGCGGGGGAAATTTCGGGGTTGTCACCCGGTTCCGGTACCGGCTCCACGAGCTGCCCGAGATCGTCGGCGGGATGTTGTTCCTCCCCGCTACCACCGAAGTGGTTTCCGGATTCCTCGAGGCGGCGGAGGGAGCGGAGGAGGAGATGAGCACCATCCTCAACGTGATGACCGCCCCGCCCCTGCCTTTCCTGCCCGAGGAGGCGGTTGGCCAGCCGATCGTGATGGCCTTCCTCACCTATGCCGGAGAGGCCGAGGCGGGCAACAAGGCGATGGCTCCCTTCCGCGCATTGGCCGAGCCGATCTTGGACATGGTGCGGCCGATGCCCTATTCGGAGATGTATATGCCCGAAGAGGAGCAGTTCCACCCGGTAGCGGCCGGACGGACCACCTTCATCGACGAAATCTCCGATCTCACGATCGAGCGGATCTTGGCCGAGGTCGCCAGCTCGCCGGCGATGATGGCGGCGTGCCAGCTCAGGGTGCTGGGGGGAGCGATGGCCCGGGTTCCGGCCGAGGCGACAGCCTTTGGCCACCGGCGTCGCAAGCTGATGGCCACGGCGGCGGCGATGTTCGAGCGGCCTGAAGAGGAGGAGCAATACCTCCCCTGGGTCACGAATGTGATGCGCCTTTACGACGAGGGCTATGAAGAACGGGCCTACACCGGGTTCCTGGCCGACGAGGGTCCCGAACGGGTGCGGGCGGCTTATCCGGGATCGACTTGGGATCGGTTGAGGGAGGTCAAACGCCGCTATGACCCCGACAACGTCTTCCACCACAACCACAACATCCCGCCCGCATAAAGGGCGGCCTTAGCCCGGCGACCGGGGGGTGGGTTCGCTCACCCAGAGCGAGAGGTGTCGGGGTTGGATCACCTCGACCAGCACCTGGTCGAGCTTTTCCACCACGCCAACCAGGTCGACTTCATGACGAAGATCTTCAACGAACCTCTCCACCGTCACCTGGGCGTTGTAGCGACTCCGATTGAAGCGCCGGTCGATGAAGACCTGCACCCGGTCCCGGACCGGGCGGAAGGCACCAAGGAGCAGAAAGCTGGTGATGGCCACAGCCGGCTTCGAGTCGATCAAGGGCGAAGCGGCGACATTCCCGAGCAGGAGCTGGGCGACGACCACGAAGCCGGCGTAAACCGCGGTGAGAAAAGCAGTGGCGATGGCGTAAACAGTGGTCCGATTGAGCAGCCGTTCGATGTCCCATATCCGATAGCGGAGGATGCCGAGAAAGAGGGCCACCGGGATCAGGGCGAAAGCGGGCTGAAAGCTTCGATAGAGAGTCACCGGGGGGTCGGGGATGTTCCGACCGGCGAGTACGTTGGCGACAGGTGAGAACCCATGCAGGATCAAGAAGACGATCCCGAACCCGACCGAGGGGAGCAGGGCCCAAAAGAGCAGGCGGGCTTGGGCCTGGCCGGTGGCATCCTCGGTGTTGAAGATCCGGTAGGCCTGGGCGGCGGCACCGGTAGCAGGGACCATCAGCCCGAAGAAGAGGAGCAGAGTGGCCGGGCGCGATTCTCCC
This sequence comes from Acidimicrobiia bacterium, assembly GCA_025922945.1. Taxonomy (GTDB): domain Bacteria; phylum Actinomycetota; class Acidimicrobiia; order Spongiisociales; family ZC4RG35; genus JACCTH01. The sequence goes on from JAICGW010000122.1 coordinate 2,528, forward strand.
TCCAGCCGGAGGGAGAGAAATACCACCACCAGCGTGAGACCCGCATAAAGGGGGAGCACCCGGGCCGGTCTCCAGCGGGGCACCGGCCGGCCATCGGGAAACAGCAATAGGGCAAACACGTAGGCAAGGCCGGCGATGACGTGGGCGGCCACCTGGGCGAAGGTCTCGAGCGGGGTGAAGGGGAGCCACTCCAACACCGCTTGCGAAGTGAGGTTGAAGACCCCGGCGGCTCCCACCAGCGCCAAGGCGAGGAGACGCGCGGTCCAATCCCGCGAGCGCAGCCAGAGCAGGAAGACTGCGAGGCCCAAGTTGACGAAGCTGAACAGGTAGTCCCAGACGATCTGGAGAGCGGTCGGAACCTCGTGGGAGGCATCGGCGGCCCGCGTCGCCACCCGAGCCCAAAAGCCGGTGCCGAGGCCCTCGATATGAAGGGTCTCGTGAAAGGCCGGTGAAACCGAGGCCACCACGGCCATTGCCCCTTGCACCAGTACGAACAGGGACCCGAGCAGGTAGAGGACGAATCCGGCAAAGAAGAGTGTGTCGACCGTTCGGTGCCGAGCCGGACCCTCGGTCATCGCTTTAGCCGCTGACTTCGATCGTCCCCACCATCGGCGGATGGATCAGGCAGGCATAGCGATAGGTTCCGGGAGTGGAGAACCGGAGGGTGTATTGCACATAGGCGTCGCTGAAGAGCACCCCTGACGACCAGAAGCCCGATCCGTCCCAAGAGCCCCCGTCGATGACCAGCGGCTGGGTGGGGTCTTCGGGCTCCTCAATCTCGGGAGCCCCGCCGGCGGGCGCGAAGATCTCATCGTTGGCGGTCACGCTCCCATCTTCCTGCACGTCGTAGATGGGGAAGTATTCGGGGACGTCGAAGCTGATCGAGTGCGGCCCGAACATCAGCCAGGTGACTGGTTCGTTCACTTCGGTGGTGATGGTCTCGGGCACGAACTCGTTCAGCAGTCCCTGGACTTGCTCGTCGACCAGACCGCTGAAGTTGCCGCTGAAGGCCTCGCCTCCCATCACGATCTCGCCCCCTTGGGCCTGGGCGAAGACTTGCCGGAACGGCTCGACCACCTCGTTCAACTCCTCACGGGTCTGTTCATTCACCTCATTGGGCGAGGCGATGGGCTGGTCGGCGGGCACAACTTCCATCACCCCGTTCTGGAACGATCCGTGCACGGCACAAAAGAACGGATAGACACCGGGGACGATCGACTCCGAGACCTCGAGGTTGAAGACGTTCTCGCGGTCGGTCTCGAAACCGATGAAGCCACTGTTGTAGAAGGCCTCGGTCCCGTCGAAGGCGCCCAGCTCCTGGTTGGGACATGGGCCGCCGTCGGTGGGAATCGCTCCCTCCTCGATCAAGCAGGGTTGGGCAATGCTCTGGTCGATCGGTGGAAACGCTTCTTCCGGTTCGGTTCCTGCGGCTTCCGCCTCACCGGCGGCCTCGGACTCGCTGGGCGGACCCTCGCATTCGCTGAAAAGAACCGGAAGCGTGCACTCCGCTTCGAGGAACTGCTCGAAGATCTCTGGCGGCACCTGGTCCTCGGGAAGATGGCCGTACTGTTCGATCAGGGGGCGATTGGTCTCGAGCGCCTCCCTCACCGCGGTGCCGAAGGTGACAGTGTGGGCCTCGCCGGTCCAATCCTGGACGAAGCGGACCGTGTCTCCCGGGTGGACCTGGATTTGGTCCGGAAAGTACTGAATGAACTGCGTGTTGAACTCGTCGTGGGAATAGTCGACGCGGACGGTGATCGCATCGCCGGCGGGCGATGCGCAGCCGGCCACCACCAGCGCGATCATCAACCCCCCGATCCACGTCCACCTCCCCGCGGATCGAATCCGTTGCCTCATTGACTGATCTCCTCGCCTCACGCCCACCATGCGGCCGTCACGTTACGGCACCGTTACAAACAAGGAGAAATGCCCCCGGGAAATCGGTGCCTCAGGCTCCGATCTCTGCCAGATCGATCCAGCGCAGTGATTCGATGCTTACTCGGACACCGGTGGGCAAAGCCACCGCCACCAGCAACACGCTTCCGCAAGCTGGGCAGCGAATGACAGAGCCGGGCGCATCCACGTAGACCACCGTCGCCCCCAGCGGGTTGACCGCTCCACAATTGCCGCAGCATCCGAGCTCGTGGGTCATCTCTCGTCCGAAAAGCACCTGGAGCAGACCGCCGATGGCATTGCCGTCGAGATGGCGGTCGTCGTCGATCATGCTCACCCTCCTGTGGGTCCGAAACGCTCGGTGCGGATTCGCTCTGGGGGGTGGCCGAGCTCTCGCAGGATGGTCGCCACCGATTCCACAAAGCCGGTTGGACCACACACAAAGATCTGCGGATTCTGGCCGGAATCGAAGGTCGTCTCGCCGAGCATCGCCCGGTCGACCCGCCGGGCATAGCCCTTCCAACCATCGGGCTGGGAACGAGTGAGGGTGTAGTCGACGCGAAGATCGGGTATCTCGGTCGGGAGCCGGGAGAGCTCTTGGCGATAGATCAGGTCCTCCTGGGTCCGAGCCGAGACCAACATCCGCGCCGGGACGGCAGCTCCGCCTAACGACCGAGCCATGGCCATCAACGGCACCAAACCGCTTCCCCCGCCCACGAGCTGGAGCGGTCCGCCCCGAGCCGGTTCCCAGACGAAATAGCCCCCGATCGGTCCCCGCAACTCGATTCGATCGCCCACCCGCAGTTCCTCGTGGACGTATGACGACACTTCTCCGTTGTCGACCAGTTCGACGGTGATGGTGACGTTTTCGCCCTCGGGAGGATTAGCGATCGAATAGCTGCGCTGAGCTTGATAGCCGTCCTCGGCCGTGAGACGAAGGTCGACGTGCTGACCGGGAAGATGACCCGTCCAGCCGGGGACACGCAGGCGGATGCTCTTGACCCGGGGAGTCTCTGGGATCAACTCGACGACGTCGGCGAGGAGCCAGCTCAGTCGCCCGCGTACCGCTGTTCTTTCCATGGGTCCCCGTAGATGTGATAGCCGTAGGACTCCCAGAAACCGGGCGACTCCTGGTCCATCAGCCGCAGCCCCTGCACCCATTTGGCGCTCTTCCAGAAATAGAGATGGGGGACCAGGAGCCGGGCCGGGCCGCCGTGCTCGGGTCGAAGCGGCGCCCCCTCGTAGTTGAAGGCCACCCAGGCCTTGCCCCCGGTGAGATCGGCCAGGGGGAGGTTGGTGGTGTAACCGCCATGGGAGTAGGCCAGGGCGAAGCGGGCCGATGTCTTCACGCCTGCGAGCAGCGTGTCGAGGGAAACACCTTCCCAGCGGGTGTCGAGCTTTGACCACTTGGTTACACAGTGGATGTCGACGGTCACTTGCTCGTGGGGGAGCTGCTGAAACTCATCCCAATTCCAGGTGAGCTCCTCATTGGCTTCGGTGATGAGGGTGAAGCGCCAGTTCTCGGTGAGGATGAGCGGCGTGGGTCCGGCGGAGAGCACGGGAAAATCGTCCGTGACGTATTGACCTGGCGGGACCCGGTCGGCGGCGGCCTCCACCTGGCGTCTCCCCTTGAAACCCCGCGATACGAAGGTCATCTGCCTGCCCCAGTTAAGCGGTCCACACGAATCCTCCGCGGAGAGCCGAAACCGATGTTGGTGGGGTGATGACTTCGACATCGGGGGTGCTAATCGTGATCGGCGCTTCCCATCCCTCGAATCGAAAGGGCCGGTGGCCGTCGACATCGATCAGCAGAGGAGTGCCGTCGCCGTTATCGATGATGGTGCCGGACGGGAGAATGGGGAGGAGCGCCCGCGAGGTCTTGCGGTCCCCGGCCCGGGAGAGACCGCGGCCCGGAGTCAGACGCTCGGAGGCGAGGCGCTGGTCGATCTCTCTGGCAGTCGGAGGCTGAGCTAGACCTTCGGCCTCGGCGATGGCGCGGCGATAGGAGTTGAAGTCTGACCGCCGGCAAAGGGCGCAGGGGCGGTGTCCGGCGGCGAGAGCGACCGCTTCGTCGAGGAAGAAGAGCGGGGTCCACGTGTGAGGTTGGGTGAGGGGGTGCTTCCAA
>JAICGW010000123.1 GCA_025922945.1 Acidimicrobiia bacterium
GACCTGGCGGGTCTGGGTATCAAGCACCGTCCCGACGGGACCGATGCCGCCGGCCGGTTGGACGTCGAGCAGGTCCTCCCACAAGCTATAGAACTCGAGACTTTCGAACAGTTCCTTGGCCGCGTCCCGGTCCCAGTTCCCTCGCCGCACCGCCTCGAGGTCGAGGTCGATGTCGAGGTCACGAACCAGACGCATCAGGCGGCGGTTGAGAAAGACCTGCTCCCGGTGCTCGGCCAGGTTCTGGCGCAAGCGCGGTGGCTGCTGGTCGAGGTCGGCGTAGATGCCTTCGAGGTTCCCGTGCTCGGCGACAAGCTTGGTGGCGGTCTTCTCCCCGACTCCGGGGACGCCGGGAAGGTTGTCGGAGGTGTCGCCCCGGAGGGCGGCATACTCGACGTACTGGTCGGGCCGGATTCCGTACCGCTCCGCCACATAGCCTTCATCGGCCACCACCACGTCGGTGATCCCCCGTCGGGTGTAGAGCACCTTGAGGTGGTCGTCGATCAGCTGGAAGGCGTCGCGGTCGCCGGTGACCAGCAAGACCTCCCAGCCGGCCTTGGCGGCCTGCTCGGAGATGGAGGCGATGAGATCGTCGGCCTCGTAGCCCTCCATCCGGAGCTGAGGGACCTCGAGCACATCCAGCACCGCCGTGATCAGCGGCAGTTGCGACCTGAAACCGTCGGGAGCGGATTCCCGCTGGGCCTTGTAAGCGGGGTACTCCGTCGAGCGAAAGGTCTGGCGGGAGACGTCCCAGGCCACCACCACCGAATCGGGATCGTGGTCGCCCAGGAGCTTGATCAGCATCCGGGTGAATCCATAGGCGGCGTTGGTGACCTGCCCGTCTCTGGTAGCGAGGTCGGGGGGAAGGGCGAAGAAGGCCCGATAGGCGATCGAGTTTCCGTCGAGGAGTGCGAGGGTGGGCATCCTCACCTACCTTCTGCGCTCGCGGTCAAGACTTCAGCTGAGCCGTCAGCTTCGACTTGACCTCGAGCAGTCGCTTCTGTCGAGCCTCGATGTCGTTGAGCAGGCGCATGAAGCGGAGAACCTCGTTGCGGGTAGCCGTGGCCTCGAGACGATCGATGCCCATGGCGGCATCTCGTTGGGCATCGTCGTTGATATGAGAGTGCGCGGAAAGCTCCGCCTCAACGATGCGGTGCTGCTCGGAGAGATTCTCGAGCTCGTCGAGCACCTTCAACAGTCTCCGCTCCGTCCGCCTCAACATGACCCCCACGATAAAGAACCTGAGGGACGAGTCGGTCAAGATGACCCTGTCATGACCGACAATGATCGAGCTGTGATTACGGCTTCCGAGAAGGCCCAGGCGCCTGTGCAAGCCCGCTATTCATGGGCGTTGCCGGCTTGTTTCGGATTGGCGGGTTTCCTGGCCGCCTTTTTGCTTTTCACGATTGAGCCGCTGGCAGCCAAAGCGCTTCTTCCCACACTCGGAGGTTCGGCCGCGGTCTGGAACACGGCCATGGCCTTTTTCCAGATGGTGCTTCTTCTCGGCTACCTCGCCGCCCACATCAGCAACACTTGGATTAGGGGTCGGACCCGGGTCTGGGTCCAATTGGCAATCCTGGTCGGGCCGGTCTTGTTGCTTCCCTTCAGCTTTGCCTCGGGGGCACCAACTGATTCACCGGTGGCCTGGGAGCTATCAGCGTTGTCCCTCGCCGTGGGCGCTCCGTTTTTGGCCCTCGCCAGCTTTAGCCCCACCCTTCAGCGCTGGTTCTCATGGACAGAGCACCCTCGAGCCCACGACCCCTTCTTCCTCTATGCGGCGAGCAACGTCGGCAGCTTCGTAGGGCTCCTCGCCTATCCGTTCGTTGTCGAACCGAACTTCGGCCTTACCGCCCAGGCGGGGATTTTTCGGTGGCTTTATGTCGCCCTGATCGTCTTTGCCGGCGGTCTCCTCACCCGGGTCCGGCCCGTCGATCCAGCTCACGTCGATAGCTCCGATGGCATCCCCTGGCAGAGGCGATTGCGGTGGATCTGGTGGGCGGCCGTCCCCTCGTTTGGACTGCTGGCGGTGACACGACATATCGCCACTGATGTCGCCTCTTTTCCGCTCCTCTGGGTGATCCCGCTGGCGCTCTACCTGGCGACGTTCATCCTGGCCTTCTCCAGCCGGTCAGAGGTGCTGCGGCGGATCGCAGCTCGGGCATTTCCCTTATTGGCAGTAATTGCTTTGACCGCCACGAGTGGGGTTCTGACCAACCTCTTCGTTGGTATTGCTGTGCCGCTGGCCGTATTGCTCACCTCGGGTCTGATCGCGCATGGCCGTCTCTACGCCGATCGACCTTTCGCATCCAACCTGACCGAGTTCTACCTGTGGATATCGGTCGGAGGAGCGGTCGGCGGGATGCTGGCCGCGTTCGTCGCCCCCGTGGTCTTCAATTCGATCGCCGAGTATCCGGTCGCGCTGGTAGCCACCGCCCTGCTGCTCAAAGGTGAGATCGAAGCCCGGAAGCGCGTCCGATTCGTGCTCGGGGCGTTGTTCTTGCTCTTGCTTCTCATCGCAATCGGACTGAGCGATATCAACACCATCGCGCTTGTCGTCGGAGTTGCCGGAGCGGTGGCTTTCCTGCTGGCCGGCCGGTCGGCTTGGTTTGCACCGCTGTTGGGAGTAGCGCTGCTGGTCGCCCACAGCCAGAGCGATGGCCAGGTCCTTGCTCGAGAGAGAACCTTCTACGGCGTCTATCGGGTGGTGGCAAACAATGAAGGAAACCATGTTCTTGTCTCCGGGACGACCATCCATGGTGCGCAGAAGTTCTCGCCCAGACCGTCGCCTAAGCCGTTGGTCTATTACGTCCCGGAGGGCCCGACCGGTCAGATCATGGCGCGGTTCGGGGACCAGGCCGAAATTGGTGTCATAGGGCTCGGGGTCGGATCCGTCGCCTCCTATGTCAATTCGGACCAGACACTCACCTTTTTCGAGATAGATCCGGCGGTGCTCGACGTCGCCATGGACAAGAACCTTTTTACGTTCCTGTCCGAATCGGAGGGCAACCTGCATTTTGTCCTTGGCGACGGGCGCTTGATGCTCCCGGAGGTCAACCGCAAGTTTCAGCTACTGATTGTTGACGCCTTTAGTTCTGACGCGATTCCGGTTCATCTGCTCACCCTCGAGGCCATGCGCGCCTACCTTGAATCGACATCGCCTGGCGGAGTCATCGCCTTTCACGTTTCCAATCGACACCTCGATCTCGAGCCGGTCGTCGGGCGCCTGGCGGACGAACTGAATCTGAGTGCTGTCGCCTCCTCGTACTTCCCCAGCGACTCGGACGGTGCTCCCACCCAGTACGTTGTTGTTGCCCGAGATCAATCGCAACTCTCGGAGCTCGGCGACAACTGGACCCCAGCCCGACTCGGGACCGAGCTATGGACCGACGACTTCTCCAATCTTCTTGGCGTGCTGCGCTAACACAGCGGCTTGCCCTTTAGAATTCCCTCGGCGCCGGAGTGTCGAAATTGGCAGCCGAGATGGACTCAAAATCCATTGTGGGAAACCACGTGCGGGTTCGAGTCCCGCCTCCGGCACCGGCTCTTTCCTCTGGTCCCTCCCCGGCCGCGCCGGTACTCCCCCCTTCAGGGGCAGAAACACTTCTCGGCGTTTTGATCCCCCCGGCGCGGTCCGGGCGACGGTGGGCAGGGGGTCACTAGCGCGATCGGTTCGACAAATCCATAGGTGACTAGACCCTATTACTATCGTTGTAATTCGCAACGGCCACTCGAGTCCCCATCCTTTGCCGCATCCCCCACTCCCCCACTCCCTGGCTCAGGATGACGGGCGTTGACGGTGGCCGTTGCTTTTTTTCTCTAATGCGCTAGCGCGGATTTGAACTGACCCACGATTTCGCGCAGCGACATGGCCGCCGCCTTGGCGTCGTCAGCCTCAAGGACCCGGCGGACGATGGCGGTGCCGACGATCACACCATCGGCCAGGCCGCTCAGGGCGGCGGCCTGCTCGGGAGTGGAGATGCCGACGCCAAAGACGAGGGGGACGTCGGTGAGGGCCCGAACCCGCTCGCTGAGAGCGCGGGCATGGGGACTTCCTTCGGCCCGTTCCCCCGTTACCCCCATATCAGCCACTCCATATATAAAGGCCGGATTCACGGCCGCCACCTTCTCCATCCGTTCTGAAGGTGTGGTGGGGGAAACGAACTGCACGAGGCCGATGCCTTTTTCCTCGCAGGAGGCGCGAAGAGGCTCGCTTTCCTCGAAGGGGAGATCGGGAACGATGATCCCCGATCCGCCGGCCGCGGCCACATCAGCGGCATAGCTGCTCCATCCCCTCTGCATGACAGGGTTGGCATAGGTCATTGCCAGGGCGGGCAACCCGGTCCGGTCCACGACCTGTCTGAGAATGTCGAGCGCCACCGCCCGGGTGGTTCCCGCCGCCAATGCCGCATCTCCTCCGGCCATGATGACCGGCCCGTCCATCAGCGGGTCGGAGTAGGGAACACCGACCTCGAAGCCGTCGGCCCCGGCCTCAGCCATGGCCGCAAAGAGTTCCACCGACGCCGCGGGATTCGGGAGGCCGGCGGTGAGATATGGCAGCAGCGCCGGACCGGTGGGGTTCCCCAATATCTGCCGGATGCGAGCCTGGCCGTTCAACTGGCGGCAGCGATGGTGGCGAGGTCCTTGTCGCCTCTCCCCGAGAGGCCGAGGAGGACGGTCTTTCCCTGGAGGCGATCGGCATTGCGGGTGATCCAGGCCAGAGCGTGAGCCGACTCGAGGGCAGGGATGATTCCCTCGGTCCGCGAGAGCAGCTCCACGGCGTCAAGTGCCTCCCGATCGGTGGCGGACTCATAGATCACGAGCCCGGCAGCCGCCAGGTATGCGTGCTCGGGACCCACCCCCGGATAGTCGAGTCCGGCCGAGATCGAATGGGCTTCCTGAACCTGGCCCTCATCGTCTTGGAGCAGCAAGGTCCGGGTCCCATGGAGGACGCCGGGCCGGCCGGCGGTGATCGAGGCGCCGTGTTTTCCGGTTTCGATCCCTTCCCCACCGGCTTCGATCCCCACCAGTTCGACCTCGGTCTCGAGCAAGGGATAGAAGAGCCCGATCGAGTTCGATCCTCCGCCGACACAGGCGACGGCGACGTCGGGCAACTCCGCCAGTTGATCGATGCACTCCTCGCCGATCACCTTCTGGAACTCCCGCACCATCCAGGGGAAGGGATGGGGTCCCACGACGGAACCAATGATGTAGTGGGTGCTCTCCACCGTCCGCACCCAATCCCGCATCGCCTCGGAAACGGCGTCCTTGAGCGTTCCCGCCCCCGAGCTGACCGGGACCACCTCGGTTCCGAGCAACCGCATCCGCTGCACATTCAGTGCCTGGCGCTCGATATCGACAACTCCCATGTAAACCGCGCACTCGAGGCCGAGGGCAGCGGCCGCGGTGGCTGCAGCGACCCCGTGCTGACCGGCACCGGTTTCGGCGATGACCCGCGGTTTTCCCATGCGGTGAGCCAGCAGGGCCTGACCAACGGCGTTGTTGATCTTGTGGGCGCCGGTGTGGGCGAGATCCTCCCGCTTTAAAAGAACCCGGACGCCAAGCATCTCGGAGAGCCGGCGAGCCTCTTGCAGAGGAGTCGGACGCCCGACGAATTCGCTCAGCCAGCGACGAAACTCGGTCAAGAACCCTTCGTCGTTCCAGGCTGCCTCGAACTCTTCCTCCAGTTCGGCCAGCGCTGGCATCAGGGTCTCGGGAGCGAACCGACCCCCGAAGTCCCCGAAGCGCCCCTGTTCGTCTGGCCGGCTCAGCCGACCACCCGAGGTCATGAGTTGCGAACGGCGTCGACGAAGGATCGGATCAGGACCGGGTCTTTGAGTCCCGGTCGGGTCTCCACTCCCGAGGAGACATCGACCCCCCATGGGCGGGCGGAGGCAATGACCGCGGCAACATTGCCGGGAGTTAGTCCTCCCGCGAGTACGAAGGCTCGGGCGCTCGCCGGCAAGCGAGCCGTGTCGACCATCCGCCCTCCGTTGCCTTCCCCGCCTTTGGATTTGGCGTCGAACAGGGGGTACTGGTCGAGAGGGATTTGTTCTAGGTCCTCACCCGGCTCCATCGGTCGGAGAACTCCCAGCCCGACCTCAGTTGCCGCTGCGGCCGCTTCGGCGGCGTGGAGCCCGTAGGGCTGGACCCCGGTTGCGCCGGTGGCGAGGGCGGCCGCGATCAGTTCGGGCGGTGGAAGGTCCTTGGTGAGGATGAATGCCGGTGTTTTCGTGCGCCCGATGAGATCGGCTGCCTGATCGACCGTGATCACCCGCGGCGAGTTGTCGATCAAGACGAAGCCGAGGGCATCGGCGCCGGCTTCATCGGCCGCCTCGACGTCCTC
>JAICGW010000124.1 GCA_025922945.1 Acidimicrobiia bacterium
ACCCGGTGGGGCTGGAGGGCTTCTTCACCCAGGTTGGCTTTGACCCATTCCTCGTATTCGGTCCAGTTGCCTTCGAAGAAACGCACCTGCGAGTCTCCCTCGAAGGAGAGCAGATGGGTGCAGATCCGGTCGAGGAACCAACGATCGTGGGAGATGACTACCGCGCACCCCGGAAAAGCCAGGAGCGCCTCTTCCAATGCCCGCAAGGTATCAACATCGAGGTCGTTGGTGGGTTCGTCCAGGAGGATGACGTTCCCACCCGTGCGGAGCATCTTCCCCAGGTGGACTCGATTTCGCTCGCCCCCTGAGAGGGTGTCCACCTTCTTCTGCTGATCGGATCCCTTGAAGTTAAGAGACGCCACATAGGCGCGGCTGTTGATCTCCCGGTTACCGACCTTGATGAAATCGGTTCCTCCCGAAACTTCCTGGAAGACGGTTTTGCTCGGATCGAGCGCATCGCGGCTCTGGTCGACATAGGCCAGCTCAACTGAAGGCCCGATTTCAAACGAGCCCGAGTCGGGTTGCTCGGAACCGATGATCATCCGGAAAAGTGTCGTCTTTCCCGCTCCATTGGGACCCACCACCCCGATGATTCCCGCCGGCGGGAGGGAGAACGACAGGTCGTCGATCAGGAGGCGGTCGCCATAACCCTTGTCGACTCCATCGGCGCCGATCACCTTGTCACCCAGCCGCTTGGTGAACGGAATCTCGATCTCCAACCGTTCGCCGCGCTTTTCAGTGGCCTGCGCCTCTGCCACCAATTCCTCGTAGCGGGTGAGACGAGCTCGCCCTTTCGCTTGCCGGGCGCGCGGTGACATTCGCACCCATTCGAGCTCCCGTTGCAGGGTGCGCTGACGAGCCGATGCTTCCTTCTCTTCGTGGGCGAGGCGGGCCTGCTTCTGTTCGAGCCATCCCGAATAGTTGCCTTCGAAGGGATAACCGCGCCCCTGATCGAGTTCGAGGATCCAGCCGGCGACGTTGTCGAGGAAGTATCGATCGTGGGTGATGGCGATGACCGTGCCGCTGTAGTCGGCGAGGAATTGCTCCAGCCAGGCGACCGATTCGGCATCGAGATGGTTGGTGGGCTCGTCCAGCAGAAGCAGGTCGGGGTGTGACAAGAGCAACCGGCAAAGTGCCACCCGGCGACGCTCTCCGCCGGACAGGTTCGACACGCCAACCTCCCCTGGTGGCAGGCGAAGGGCGTCCATGGCGATCTCCACCTGGCGATCGAGGTCCCAGGCCGAGGCGGCCTCGATCTTCTTCTCCAAGACCTCCTGACGAGCGCCGAGCTTCTCATAGTCTGCCTCGGGATCGGCCCACCCCGCCAGAACCTCCTGGTACTCATCGAGCAAAGCCTTGGTTGGCTCCACTCCCTCCATGACGTTGCCGAGGACGGTCTTCGATTCGTTGAGTTGCGGCTCCTGCTCCAGCAACCCGACCGAGAATCCCTCGCCCAATCGGGCCTCGCCGACATAGCCGTCGTCCCTGCCGGCCATGATGCGGAGCAAAGACGATTTGCCGGCCCCGTTCGGTCCGATCACCCCGATCTTGGCTCCATAGAAGAAGCTCAAGCTGATGTCCCGAAGCACGTCCCGGTCGGGTGGGTAGTGCCGGCTCACCCGGTACATGGAATAGATGAATTCGGCCACGGCGGGAGCGGAGGGTACAGCAGGCGGGTTTTGACCTTGGGATCGGGAAAACCGCGTTTAGCATTGAGATACAGGGTGTGGGTGGCGGAAAGTAGGAGCGGTAGTGAATACGGACCTCACCGGCACCGTCCGGATGGCTGGCGAGACCCAGACAGGCATCCGGGTAGAGATCCATCTCGATCGCGAGACGATGAGCTTGGTATCCCCGCACGGCAAGCTCGGGACCTGGCCGCTCTCAGGGATAGGGATTGCTTCGCGAGCGGATGGTTTCCACCTCAAGGTCGAAGGCGAAGAACTGGTCCTCTCGACGAGTAACGATGTGGCCTTCGCATTGGCGGTGGGAATTCGTTCCACGACCTCGCCCCGGCTCAACCGCCAGTTGGCTCATGCCCGCGACGGTGGCTTGGACGTCGAAGAACGCCTGACCCCCCCTACCCCCGAGGTCAGGATCTTCGCTCCCGAGGCTCACCTCCCTGCTCCCAATATTGCTCCGCTGGCGGTCACCATGATGGCTGCGGCCGGTGGTCTCTTATTGGCGGCAATCCAGGCCCTGACGGCCGACTCGAGCCTGCGGGTTTTTGGCGCGATTCCTATCTGGCCCTTCTGGCTCTTGGCCGCGATCGGCTTGGGGATGGGCGGAGTTGCCCTCCTCAATCGAATGCCACACGGTCGCAAGTTGGTGGCAGTTGGCTCATTGATCGGCCTGGTGGGGCTCGGGGGGTCGCTTTTGTCGATTGGTTCGCCGACGTTCTCGTGGCTGGGCGACGGGGTGTTCCTCGGAGGGGTTGGGACGATTCTCGCCCTGTTGTTGTGGGGCGTCGACCTGTTGAATCAAGCCGAGTAGAAACGCCGCGCTGATAGCTCGGTTAACCTACATCGACCCGGTCTGGTCAATGTGAGAAAGCGGCACCTCAGTGCCGCTTTTGAATGTCGACCGATCCGTCCCGGGCCCGATCTAGGAGGAAAAGACCCGAATGAGCACTGTCCTGGCCGCGGAAGGTGGCTATCAGGAGTTTGTCCTCGGTGGCGCCGAGTGGACCTGGCTGGTCGTTTCCGCCGTTACTGCCGTCATCGCCCTCATCGTCGGCTTTCTGCTCTCCCAAGGCGTCATCAGGGCTGACCAGGGAACCGCCAAGATGAAAGAGATCGCGGCGGCGATCCAGGAAGGGGCGATGGCCTACCTGCGACGCCAGTTCCGGACGATTCTCGTCATCCTCATTCCGCTGGCGTTGGTGGTGTTCTTCACCTCCACGGAAGTGCTGCGCCCAGATGGGAGCGAGGCTTTGTCATTCACCGAATCGGGCGCTTTCCGCACCGGGGCGTTTCTCATCGGATGCCTGATGTCGGGCCTGACCGGTTTCATCGGTATGGGATTGGCGGTGAGAGGCAACGTCCGCACCGCTGCCGCCGCCCGCAACGGAACCCTGGCCGATGCCCTCAAGATCGCCTTCCGCACCGGGGGAGTGGCGGGGATGTTTACCGTCGGCCTGGGGTTGCTCGGAGCGACCTTGATCATCATTGTCTTCCAGAACACCTCCTCGGCGATACTGATCGGCTTTGGATTTGGTGGGTCGCTCCTGGCCTTGTTCCTTCGGGTGGGCGGCGGAATTTTCACCAAGGCGGCCGATGTCGGAGCCGACCTGGTAGGCAAGATCGAGCAGGGCATTCCCGAGGATGATCCCCGCAACCCCGCCACGATCGCCGACAACGTCGGCGACAACGTCGGGGACTGTGCGGGCATGGCTTCGGACCTGTTCGAGAGCTACGAAGTCACGCTGGTCGCCTCGATCATCCTCGGCGTGGCGGCTTTCAACTCGATCGGCGCCAATCCCGCCCTCGGGTTGGTCTTTCCGGTGATCGCCCGGGCCATCGGGGTCCTCGCATCGATCGCGGGGGTCTTCGCCGTTCGTGCCACACCGCGCGACAAGACCGCCATGGCCCCGATCAACCGAGGCTTTTTGACCGCAGGAGTGCTCACCGTCATCGGCACCTTCTTCGTCTCGATGTTCTATGTCGGGAACTCCAATGGGAACGAGGGTTGGAAGGTATTTGCGGCGGTGGTAGCCGGCCTCATCCTTGCCCAGATCGCTTCCCGCCTCACGGAGTACTTCACGTCGACGGAGGAGAAACCTGTTCAGGAGATCGCCGAGGCCACGCGCACCGGCCCTGCTACCACCATCCTCTCCGGGGTCTCGACCGGCCTTGAGTCATCGGTGTGGGCGATCATCGCCATCGCCGGAGCGATCGGTGTCGCCGTGCTGCTGGGGGGCGACAACCTGCAGTTTGCGCTTTACCTGGTGGCGCTTTGTGGGATGGGGATGCTGGCCACGACCGGGGTGGTCGTCTCCGAGGACACCTTCGGGCCCGTCGCTGACAACGCCGCCGGGATTGCGGAGATGTCGGGTGAGTTCCATGGCGAGGCGCAGAAGACCATGGTGAGCCTTGACGCGGTGGGAAATACCACCAAAGCGGTCACCAAAGGCTTTGCCATCGGATCGGCCGTAATTGCCGCGGTGGCTCTATTTGCTTCGTTCATCGAGACAATCGCCTCCGAGCTCGGTCTGGAGCTGGAAGGGTCGGAAATGTTCTCCGATCCGGCCACTTCCATCAACGTTGCCAACCCCACGATCTTCATTGGTCTCTTGATCGGAGGCTCGGTGGCCTTCATGTTCTCGGCATTGGCGATCAGGGCGGTGGGTCGCACGGCCGGCGTGGTGGTGCAGGAAGTGCGGAGACAGTTTGCCGACGGGAAGATCATGCGGGGAGAGAAGCGTCCCGACTATGGCCCGGTGATCGACATCTGCACGGCGGCGTCCTTGCGGGAGCTCGCCACTCCCGCCCTCCTCGCCGTTCTCACCCCGGTGATAGTCGGGTTCGGTTTGGGACATTTGGCCCTCGGAGGGTTTCTGGCGGCGGTGATCCTCACGGGCCAGTTGATGGCCAACTTCCTCTCCAACTCCGGAGGGGCGTGGGACAACGCCAAGAAGTACATCGAAGAAGGGCACTACGGCGGCAAGGGCTCCGAGTCTCATAAGGCGGCGGTGATTGGCGACACGGTCGGGGATCCCTTCAAGGACACCGCCGGACCCGCCCTCAATCCGCTGATCAAAGTGATGAACCTGGTTTCGCTCCTGGTGCTTCCGGCGGTGATCGGCTTCCGTGAGAACGGGGCAGTGAGAATCGCGGTCACTCTTGTTTGCCTGATCGTGCTGGGCGCCGCCATCATGTTCGCCAAGCGCGGGGGAAGTATCTCGACGGAGACCCCGGTGGAGCCGGCCGCCTCGCAGGTCGCCTAGGACGGTGTGTTCGCAGTAAGTTGGCGAAGTGACTCTGGTCATCAGAGCCGATCTCTTGATCCCCGGGAGGGGAGAGCCGGTTGAAAACGGGGTGATGGTCGCCGAGGGGGCGACCATCACCTACGCCGGCCCGGCCGCCAGCGCGCCATCTACCGGCGATGCTGATATCGAGGAGGTGGCGGTGCTGATGCCCGGCCTCTGGGACTGTCACGCCCACCTCTTTGGCTCTACGCAGTGGAATCTGGAGACGGCGGTTTGGATCCCGCCTGCCCAGAGCGGGGCCCGCGCCGCCACGGATCTGCAGAGCTACATCGAGGGCGGAGTCACCTCTGTGCGCGAGGTCGGCGGATATGGAGTCGAACTGGCACCGGTCGTCGCGGAAGGAAGTCTCGCCGGGCCCACCATCTACGGCGCCGGCGCCGTGCTCTCGACTACAGGCGGACACGGCGACGTCCATTCCGTACCCCAAGACGTCTACGAGGGACTAGCCGAACACGGCCGCATCCTGGGCCGGCTCGCCGATGGACCGTCTGAGTGCATGAAGGCCGTGCGAGAGCAGCTGCGACGGGGCGCCCGGGTCATCAAAATTTGTGCCTCCGGGGGGGTGATGTCCGAGGTCGATCACCCGATTCACCAGCAATTCTCCGACGAAGAGCTTGCCGCCATCGTGTCCGAGGCCGCTCGAGCCGAACGAGTCGTGGCGGCTCACTGCCACGGCAAGCCGGGAATCATGGCGGCACTGCGGGCGGGCGTGAAAACGATCGAGCACGGCACCTACCTCGACGAGGAGGCAGCCGAGTTGATGAAAGAGAAGGACGCGGTCCTGGTTGCCACGCGGTTCATCGTCGAAGAACTGATGGGGCTGGAATCGAAGATCCCTCCTTACGCCTGGAAGAAGATCTCTCGCATGGCCGATCAACATGCCCAGGCGTTGAAGATCGCGGTGGCGACTGGAGTCAAGGTCGCCATGGGTACCGACATCTTCACCAGCGGACCGGTGGAGGGATACCGATATCGTCAGGCCAGCCGCGAGATCAGGCATTTGTGCGAAGCCGGCATGTCGCCACTCGAAGCCATCGAAGCGGCAACGGCCATGGGACCAGAAACGTTGGGGCCCCAGGGGCCGCAAGCGGGAATCTTGGAGGATGGTTTCGCCTCCGATGTCATCGCCCTGGATCGAAGCCCGATCGACGATGTGTCGGTGTGGGGGGATCCCGAGCGTGTGACGGGCGTCTGGAAGGGGGGGCGCCGGGTCAAGTGACGGACTTGGAGCGGATCACCTCCT
>JAICGW010000125.1 GCA_025922945.1 Acidimicrobiia bacterium
CCGAAAACCATGTCGGCTGTGAACCCGGCCTGTCGAACCTCACCATTGACCCGGCAGATGATCGCCAGCCGCTCCAGAGGATCGAGTTCGGTCTCGATCACCGGCCCCAAGGGACAGAACGTGTCGAATCCTTTGGCCCGGCTCCACTGACCGTCTTTGACCTGCAAGTCGCGGGCGGTGACGTCGTTGGCCGCGGTGTAACCGAAGACATAACGCCCGACATCCTCGGCCTTGACGTTCTTGGCGACCCGGCCCATGACGACCGCCAATTCAGCCTCGTGGTGGAGATTGGAGGTTTGTCGGGGATATACGACCCGCGCATCCGGGCCAACCACCGCGGTGGCCGGTTTGAGAAAGATCACCGGTTCCTCGGGCACATCGTTCCCCAGCTCGGCGGCGTGGTCGACGTAGTTGCGTCCAACACAAACGACCTTCGAGGGAATCACCGGGGACAGAAGCTGAATCGCCTCCCAGGGGAGGAGAGTCTCAGTCGCCTCCCAGGCGACAAACGGAGAGCCCTGGTATACGGTCACCCCGGCCGCTTCGGCCAGCCCGTAGGCGATGTCGTTTCCGGTCTTGAATCGAACGATCTTCATCGCGAGTCAGTAGCCGAGGAGCCGCAAGCGACGACGGACTTCGTCGGCGGTGAATTCGAAAAGGTCGGTCCCGGCATCTGCCACCGCTCGTCGGCCGGCCGAGACCTCGTGAGCCGTCGCCGCTGCCCACTGCTCGCCTCGCTCGACAATCGCCGTGGGCAGACCCTCTCCGATTCCCGCCAGGACGACGGCGACATCGAGATCTTCCCGTACCGGGGCCCGGCCCTTGTGCGAAGACCTCGCCGCCATCAGGGCGGCGATTACCTTCTCCTGGCTGGTCGTCAGTTCGAGCGGCGAGGACCGGATGATTCTGAGGGCATATCCGGTATCGGGCCCCGGGGTACCGAAGGCCCCACCCCTTGGCACCTGCGTTGGAGAGGTGATCACGCCGGGACGGGTCGGGCGCCAGCGCCGTGCCGGTCCCGGCTCCGGCACCGAGCGAGGTGCTTCGGCCCCCCCGATCTCGACGTTGGGCTGCTGACCCATCAGATGTGGGTGAGCCAGGATTGGTAGGCAGGAAGCTTTCCCGACGTTGCCTGGGCAAAAAGATCCTGCGCCCGGCGGGTGATGGGTCCCGGCTTACCGGCACCGACGGCCCGATCGTCAACCTCACGAATCGGAGTCACTTCGGCGGCGGTGCCGGTAAAGAACAACTCGTCGGCGGCATACAAGTCACCCCGAGTCAAAACCGCCTCTCGGACCTCGACCCCGTCATCGGCCAAGAGCTGCATCACCGACGCCCGGGTGATCCCGTCAAGAATGCCCGAGGACACAGGAGGCGTGATCAGGACGTCATCGCGCACCAGAAACAGATTCTCGCCCGAACCCTCGGAGATGTTGCCGTCCATATTGAGCAAGATCGCCTCGTCGTAACCGGTGGCGATCGCTTCCTGCTTGGCGAGGACGCTGTTGAGATATTGCCCTGTTCCCTTGGCGGTCGGGAGGAACGAGGACTGGTGAATGCGTCGCCACGATGAGACCCGAACTCTGATGCCCTTGGCGAGTCCCTCCTCACCGAGATAGGCACCCCACTTCCAGGCGGCCACGATCGCTCGCACCCGCGAGCCTGCGGGGTTCAATCCGATCGAACCGAGTTCGTAGAAGATCAGAGGCCTGATGTAGCCCGCGTCGAGCTCGTTGACCGCCACGACCTCGCGGCAGACCGCCTCGAAGTCCTCGGCGGTGTACTCAACCGGGATTCCATAGGCCTTGGCCGATCGCAGGAGGCGGCTGGTATGTTCAGGCAGCCGAAAAATCGCCGGTCCTTCCGGAGTCTGATAGGCGCGGATCCCCTCGAATACCCCGGTTCCGTAATGAAGAGCGTTGGAGAGGACGCTGACATTGGCGGATGCGAAGGGAACCATGACCCCGTCCATCCAAACGAACTTGGCTGAGTCCATCGCCGAAGGCTATCGGAGATGGCGATCGTGCCAGTCGAGGATCGCCTCAAAGCGCTCCACCCGATGTTTGGGCTTTCCCGAACGCGAAAGCTCGTGCCCTTCTCCGGGAAATCGAAGCATCTCCGCTTCGACTCCATTCATCCATAAAGCGAGCAGGAACTGCTCGCCCTGTTCGATCGGGCATCGATAGTCCTCCTCGGAGTGGATGATCAATGTCGGGGTCCTGACATCGTTGACGAAGGCCATCGGGCTCTTCTCCCAGCTGGGCATCAGCTCACGCGTGCCGAGATAGTTGATGCCGAATTGGGGAGCAATATCTGAGGTGCCGTTGAAGGAGGGGAACGAGGTGAGGGCTCGTTCCACCACTGCCGACTTGTATCGCTTGTCCTTGGCAGTAGTCCAGGCGGTCATAAAGCCGCCGTAGGAGCCGCCCATAATCCCCGCCCGTTCGGGATCGAGTTGGGGAAATCTTTCCAAGGCAGACTCGAGAGCGGTCGTGACGTCGTTCACGTCCACGGTTCCCCATCCCTCCTCCCTGACCGCCCGAACGAATTCGAGGCCGCGCCCGGACGAACCTCGCGGGTTGCAGGCCACCACCGCATAACCAGCCCCGGCGTACACCTGGAACTCGTCGAAGAACCCGAAACCGTATTGCGTGGCGGGACCGCCGTGAATGTTGACGAGAACCGGAAGGGGGCCTTCGCCCTCCGGGATATATGCCCAAACGTCAATCTCGGTTCCGTCGGTCGCAACCCGCCAGTGCTTGGGCGCCACCAACTTTGATTCGATCTCGCCTCCGAAAGGCGCCAAGACTCGCTCAACCCCGTCGCGAACCTCGACCAGCTTGCCGGGATGGGTGGGTTCGGTGACGGTCGCCACTATGCGGCCGGCCTCCGAGACGTCGAAGCCGGTGACCTGGCGCTCGCCACCGATGACGGTCTCGTCGTTGATCCGACGCAACTCAATCCGGCCCGAGTCCTCCACCACTGAATAGATGGCACCCTCGTGCCACACCGGGGGCGAGAGCGCCGCGGTGAGTGAGTAGATCGAGCGATCCAAACCGGCGGTGATGTCTGTCATCGGCTCCAGCTGCCACAGGTGGTCGAGACGGGGGTAATCCACCTCGGGCCCGCCGATGCCGAACAGAGTCCCTTCCGGCCCATATCTCGGTGCCAGCCATCTACCGCGGGGAGCGACCTCCGACATGGATCCGGCGAGCGTCACCTCCACGAGGTCACTCCCCGGCTCGAGGCCCTGGCGGGGATGACGATCGGTGACAAGGGCAACGCGATCCCCATCGGGATGCCAGGCAGGAAACATCTCGTCGTAATCGCCCTCGGTGAGACGCCGCGGTTGGTGCTCGCCGCTCGTATCGACGATCCACACCTGGCGGCGTCGGTCGTGAAGCCAGCCCCGCCCGTCATATCGATACGGGAACCGACTGATTCGCTTCGGGCGCCGCCCACGCTCGTCGTCGCTGAGATCTTGTCCATCGTCGATGTACGCCTTGGCGGCGACTGCCAGCGACTTTCCGTCAGGACTCCAGGCCAGGTATTCGACCCCGAGAGCGAATTCGGTGACCTTGCGGGCCTCGCCACCGCCAACTGGCATCACCCACACTTGGGCCACTGGCTTCTTGAGATCGGTGGCGCGCAGGAAGGCCAGATCTCGCCCGTCGGGCGACCATCGCGGCATCGAGTCGATAGGCCCGGCCGTATAAGGCGAATGACCCTCATCTTGGTGGACATGTATTTGCCGGCGGTATGTGTCCTCTTCCAGATCGAGACGACTAACTACGAACGCCACCCTTTCCCCATCGGGGTGTATTTGGGGATCGGAAGGGACGACGAGCAGAGCGAGATCTTGAGGCCGCATAGTTAGGCATTGTGGCGGGAGGTGGATGTTTACGCTGCCGTCAGTGGCTCGACTGGTTGCTTCGTTCTTCGGCAGCGGGCTGCTTTTGGGGCGTATGCGGGGAAGCGATGGTGGATCGGGGACGATCGCCGCCCTCCTTGCCCTTGCTGTCTCCTTTTTCCTGCCGGCGCTCTGGGGTCGACTGGCCGCTTTCGCCCTCACCCTCGCAGTTGGCTATTGGGCGGTGAACAGCTTTCGTTTTGAACGCGACGATCCCGGTTGGGTGGTGGTGGACGAGGCCGCCGGCCTCTTCCTCGCCACGGTCGGGCTCGGGCTGGCTGGGATGCTGGTGGGTTTTGTGGTCTTCCGGATCGCCGACATCGGCAAGAACCTGGCTCCAGGAGTCGCCGCCGCCGAACGTCTCGGCGGTGCGTTCGGGATCATGGCCGACGACGTCGTCGCCGGGCTGTATGGCCTCGCCGCCGGCTGGCTGGTGCAATCCATTCTTGGGTAGAGGAACGCTGTCAGGTCTCGACATAGCGAGCCTCTTCGACTCCCGGCACGAGCCTCAACCTCGCTACTTGCTCCTCCCGCAGGGGTGAATCGAGGTTGAGACCCATCATCGCCGCCTCGCCGCTGGTCCGCGAGCGCCCGACCACCATGTTGGCGATGTTGACCCCGATGTCCCCGAGAAAGGTTCCGACTCGGCCGATCATCCCGGGGACATCGGCGTTGCGCACGATGAGGAGGTGCTTGGAGATCGGTAGCTCGACATCGTGTCCAAGAATCTCAACCAACATCGGACCCTTGCGCGATCTGATCGCCGCCACCGAAATCGCTTCCCCGCCGACGCTTCCGGATACTTCGAGGATCGACACGTACTCGGAGCTGAGCTCGTCGGCCTCAAGGACGAGCGAGATGCCGCGGTTATGGGCCATCGAGGTGACGTTGACGAAGGAAACTGGTTCGGTAGAGACCGCGGCGAGCCCACCCTTCATCACGGCCAAGCCGAGAGGGCGAACCTCGGACAATGCCAACCGACCTCTGGCGGTCACCCGGAGCTGATCGGGTACTCCCCCGGCAAGGCCGATGAAGACTCGGCCCAGTTGTTCCGCGATGGGAAGAAACTCGCGCACGTCCTCGGAGAGCTCTCGACCGAGATCGAGGTTGACGGCGGAGAGAACCAAGTCCCCGGCGAGCGCAGCAGCCACCACCTCCGCGACCTGGACCCCTGCCTTGTCCTGGGCTTCGACCGTCGAGGCCCCCAGATGCGGAGTCAGCACAACTTGACGGAGATCGAAAAACGGACTCTCGGTCAGCGGTTCGTTCACGAATACGTCGAGGGCGGCTCCTGCCACGGCACCTGATCGAACCGCTTCCGCTAGAGCTTCCTCGTCGACGATTCCACCCCGCGAGGTATTGACGATCCTGACGCCCGGCTTGCACTTGGCCAATGCCTCCTTGCCGATCAGGCGATCGGTCTCCGGAGTGAGGGGGAGGTGGATGGTGATGAAGTCGGCATTCGCCAGCAATCGGTCCAGGTCGACCAGCTCGGCTCCCTGGCGACGGGCGCGTTCAGCGGAAATGAAGGGGTCGTACGCGAGCACCTTCATACCGAACGCCATTGCCCGGGTAGCGACCAGGCTGCCGATGCGGCCCAGGCCGATGACACCCAGGGTCTTGCCATGAAGTTCTACCCCCTGAAAGCTTTTCCGATCCCACGTGCCGCCTCGGGTCCGGGCATCGGCCTCGGGAATGTGTCGGACCTGGGCCAGGAGCAACGCGAAGGCGTGTTCGGCGGCGCTGATGGTGTTGGCCTGCGGAGCATTGACGACGAGGATGCCGCGCCTGGTGGCGGCGTCAACGTCGATGTTGTCGACTCCAATCCCGGCTCGCCCAATCACCTTGAGCATGGGCGCAGCAGCTATCAATTCCTCGTCCACCTTGGTGGAGGAACGGACAACCAGGCCGCTGGCGGGGCCGAGCGCCTCCAGCAGGGCCCGACGTGGCCAACCGGAGGCGTCGACCACTTCGAAATCGCGCGCCAATGCCTCGACCCCGGCCGGAGAAAGGCTTTCGGCCACGACGACGGTAGGACGAGGATCATCCATCGCGATTGAGTTTGGTGGCAAGCGCCGCTCCCGACAAGGTGGCGCGG
>JAICGW010000126.1 GCA_025922945.1 Acidimicrobiia bacterium
ACCGTGCTGAAGGAGATCGCGCAGTCGATCACCACCAACAACCCCGAGTGCCATCTCATGGTCGTCCTCGTCGACGAGCGTCCCGAAGAGGTGACCGACATGCAGCGCTCGGTCAAGGGTGAGGTGATCTACTCGACCTTCGACCGTCCGGCCGAGGAGCACACCCAGGTTTCCGACCTCGCCATCGAGCGCGCCAAGCGACTGGTGGAGACCGGAACCGACGTCGTCATCCTTCTCGACTCGATCACCCGGTTGGCCAGGGCTCACAACCTCGCGACCCCAGCTTCGGGTCGGATTCTCTCCGGTGGTGTCGATTCGACCGCCCTCTATCCCCCTAAGCGCTTCTTCGGAGCGGCCCGCAACATCGAGGAAGGTGGTTCTTTGACCATCCTCGCCACCGCGCTGGTGGAGACCGGCTCGAAGATGGACGAGGTGATATTCGAGGAGTTCAAGGGCACCGGCAACATGGAGGTCCGCCTCGACCGCAAGCTGGCAGACAAGCGGATCTACCCGGCCCTAGACATCGAGGCCTCGGGGACGAGAAAAGAAGAGCTCCTCTTCGACCGCAAGGAATTGGCCCAGGTGTGGAAGCTACGCCGGGTCCTCCTCGCCCTGGAATCAGGGGCCGCCCTCGAGTTGTTGATAGACCGGCTGAAGAACTCGAAGTCGAACGAAGAGTTCCTGGCCGAGGTAGCCAAGTCGTCGGGCAGCTAACGATTCTTGGGTAGAAAAAGGCCCATTAATGGCCCTATTTCTGCGCAAGAATGAAGAGGAGATTTTGATGAGAGCCGATATCCACCCCACCTACGGCGAGACCACGGTGATCTGTTCCTGCGGGAACCGCTTCACCACCCGCTCGACCAAACCCGGTGAGATGCACGTGGAGCTTTGCAACGACTGCCACCCCTTCTTTACGGGTCGCCAGAAGCTGGTCGACTCCGGTGGTCGGGTGGAGAAGTTCCAGAAGCGCTACGGGACCACCGACTACCGCAAGAAGAAGGGCGAGGCCCGCAGCAACTGATGCCGGAAACGCCACTGGCGGCGCTGACGGTCGGTGGTCAGGCAGTCCTCGAAGGCGTGATGATGCGTGCCCCCACCGCCTGGGCGGTGGCGGTTCGCAAACCCGACGGCGCGATCGAATCGATCCGTCACCACCTGCCTCGGCTGACCTCCCGCTCGGCGTGGGCGAAGGTGCCCTTCGTTCGCGGCATGCTGGTCCTGGGAGAGTCGCTCAGCATCGGCTTCAAAGCCTTGTCCTGGTCGGCGCAGAAGTCAGTCGGCGAGGATGAAAAGGAATTGACCAAGAGCCAGATCGCTGGCTCGATGACGCTGGCGCTTGCTTTCTTCGTCGGGCTATTTGTGATCGTGCCAACGGTGGCGGCTCGCTTCCTGACCCAGGATCGCTCTTTCGTGTATGCCGCCATCGAGGGATTCATCCAATTGGGGATCTTCCTCGGATACCTCTGGTTGTTGGGCCGGTCAGAGGAGATTCGCCGGGTCTTTGCCTATCACGGTGCCGAGCACATGTCGATCCACGCCTACGAGGCCGGGGATCCGCTCTCGATCGACCGGGTCAGCCGGTACCGGCCCGAGCACCCGCGTTGCGGAACCAGCTTCCTTTTGATCGTGATGATCCTGGCAATTGTCATCTTCGGCCTGCTTGGCCGATTGCCCTGGCCCCTCCTCATCCTCAGCCGGCTGGTTGGCATCCCTCTCATCGCCGGGATTTCTTACGAGATCCTGAAAGCCTCGGGCAAGCATCAGGAGACTCGCTGGGGTCGATTCCTGGCTGCGCCGGGCCTGTGGCTGCAACGGCTCACCACCCGGGTGCCCGAGCAGGATCAGATCGAAGTGGCGGTGGCGTCCCTTCTTTCCTCGCTCGAGGCCGAGCAGGTGGAGGAGATATTGCGGCGGGGACCGGTGCCGGAGGCTTCCCTGGCCGCTCGCGCCGTTCACTGATGGCCCCCGAACCCCTCGAGCCCGGCCTGCTCGAACGGCTGGTGGAGATGGAGAAGGCTTTGGCCGAGGTCGAGCGGGAGATGGCGGCTGGTGGCAGTGACTATGCAGAGTTAGGTCGCCGCCACTCGGAACTCGCTCACCCCGTGGCGCTGTTCCGTCGCTACCGGGCGGCTCTGGCCGACCTGGAGGAGGCCGAAGTCCTTGCCGGCTCCGAGCCCGAGTTCGCGGTCCTGGCGAAAGAGAAGCAGGAGGAGGCGATGGAATTGGCCTCGCTGATCCGCGCCGAGCTCAATCCCGCCGATCCCGACGACCAGAAAGACGTCATCGTCGAAGTCCGGGCCGCCGCCGGCGGAGACGAAGCCGCGATCTGGGCGGGTGATCTCCTCCGCATGTATGAGAAATACGCCGATCGTCATGGATTCCGAACTGAGCCCATGGAGAGTTCCGAATCGGAAGCTGGCGGCTTTTCAAGGGTCACCGTGGCGGTCAAGGGCAAAGGCGCCTACTCGCGGTTCAAATACGAGGGGGGAGTGCACCGGGTGCAGCGGGTCCCTAAGACCGAGGCCCAGGGTCGGATCCATACCTCGACTGCGACTGTGGCGGTGCTTCCGGAGGCAACCGAGGTGGAGGTCGAGCTCGATCCCAACGACGTCCGCGTCGACGTCTTTCGATCGACCGGGCCGGGTGGCCAGTCGGTCAACACCACCGATTCGGCGGTTCGCCTCACCCACGTTCCCACCGGTCTGGTGGTCTCCTGTCAGGACGAGAAAAGTCAACTCCAGAACAAGGAGAAGGCGTTTCGAATCCTCCGAGCCCGCCTCTATCAGATGAAGATGGAGGAGCAACAGGCCGAGCTCTCGGGCGCTCGTCGGGCCCAGGTGGGGACCGGCGGCCGTTCGGAGAAGATCAGGACCTACAACTTCAAGGAGTCAAGGGTCACCGATCACCGAATCGGTCTTACTGTCCGCCGCCTCGACCAGGTCCTCGAGGGTGACCTCGACGAGCTAGTCGAAGCGATGCGAACCCAGGGTTCGTGAGCCGCCCCTGCCTATCTACGAACCCAGGGTTCGCAGATAGGCGGTACCTATCTACCGGCCCAGAGAATCGAACTACTTGGTGGTGACCACCCTGGTCCCGCCGGCAAACGTGTCATGCCAGCCGACCTTGGCGACCGATTGGCTGATGGTGACGGCGATGTAGATGATGATGGCGAGTTGGGCCAAGCCCCCGATGAACGGGATGATGGCCAGGGCATACCAGGCATTGCGCTTGAGCGCCTGCTCGAGCGTGGGCTTGCCGCCGGCGGGCCCCTCAGTGCGCAGGCTCAGCGCCATCTTCCCCACCGTTTGGCCCATGTTCGATTCCATCAGGGCGAAATAGCCGATGGTGATGATGGCGGTCACGATCGAGGCGATCAGGCTCCCAACCCCGAAGTCGAATCCAAAGCCAAAGGAGCTGCCCGTGCCGACCCCGCTGAAGGCACTGGCGATGAGGAGGGGGACGATGATGATGCTGGTCACGATGCCCAGCAAAATGTGGTCGATGAGCCGCGCCAGGAACCGGGGTCCGACGTCGGCGGGTCGGCCGGCCCCGCTGGCTGCCGGCGCCGGCGGGGGCGGAGCAGGCATAGGTTCAACCGGTGGCATTGGGTCGGGCGGCGGCGTTACCGGATCGGTCATATTCCCTCCATGTGGTTCCGATGGCCGGGCGCAACGTTAACGACGAAGGCGTTTGCGCGCCGTGATTCCGGCCCACGAAATGCGTCGGCTGGAAGCAGTTGCCACGCCCGAGCGACCCTTGGCAGAGCTCGTGAAATTGCGATCGAGCGGTCAGCCGCTCCAGTACCTCGAGGGCACGGCTGCTTTTGGCCCCCTGACACTGGCAGTAGACCATCGGGTGTTGATCCCGCGACCGGAGACCGAGTACCTGGCTGCTCTTTTGGTCCGGAGGCACTCCCATCCCCGGCTGGTGGTCGATCTCTGCACGGGCTCGGGAGCTGTGGCATTGTTCCTGAAATCGGTTTGGCCCCAATCCCGGGTGGTGGCGACCGACTTTTCCGCCGATGCCCTTGCGGTCGCCCGCCAGAACGGCCACCAGCTGCGGCTCGATGTCGAGTGGTATTCGGGCGACCTCTTTGGCGCATTGCCGGGCGAACTGAGGGCCAAGGCCGACCTCCTGGTCGCCAACCCTCCCTACGTATCGGTATCCGAGTGGGACCTACTCCCGGTCGATGTCAGGCACGAGCCTCGGTCGGCGCTGGTGGCCGGGCCGATCGGCACGGAGATCATCGATCGCATCTTGGCCGGCGTCGGTGATTGGCTCGTTCCCGGAGGTGAAGCCTGGATCGAGATTGGGGAGACACAGGCCCTGGAGCTGCGTGAACGACACCGGGTTGAGATCTATCAGGATCAGTACGGCAAAGATCGATTTGCAAGGATGAAACATGATTGAGCAGGCCCTGGCACTTGTGCGATCCGGCCACGTGATCGGAATCCCGACCGACACCGTCTACGGCATCGGCGCCGACCCGAAAGACCCCGCCGCGATTGAACAAATCTTTGCGATCAAGGGCCGGCCCTGGGAGCAACCGATCGGCCTCCTGGTCGCCGACCTCGACGCCGCGTTGGGCGTTGTCGACCTTCCCGATTACGCCCGCCTATGGGCCAGCATCCACTGGCCCGGGGCCTTGAACATCGTCGCTCGGCCCAGGGACATTTGGCCTCGCGGGGTCGGGGATCGTGATTCGCTGGGGGTCAGAGTTCCTGATCATCCGGTGGCTCTTGAGCTACTTCAAGCGGCCGGACCGTTGGCGGTGACCAGCGCCAACCGTTCAGGCGGCGGCGAGACCCACAACGACGTCGAAGCGGCTTCGGTCCTCGGCAACAACGTGGCCACTTATCTCACGGGTGAATCCCCTGGGGGTGTGGCGTCGACCTCGGTCGACGTTCGCCAAGACCAGCCGCTCTTGCTTCGACAGGGACCAATCGACCTCGGAATCTGACCTCCTATCCTCAGCCGCCATGATTGACACCCGGCCGATCGAAGCGGTCGACCCCGAAATCGCCCGCCTGATCCGTCGGGATGTCGAGCGGCAGAACACACACATCCACCTCATCGCGTCGGAGAACTTCGCCTCGCCGGCGGTGATGGCCGCCTCCGGCTCCGTCTTCACCAACAAGTACGCCGAGGGGTATCCCCACCGTCGCTATTACGAGGGCTGCGAGGTGGTCGACGAAATGGAGTCCCTGGCCATCGAGCGGGCCAAGTCCCTCTTCGGCGCCGAGCACACCAATGTCCAGGCCCACTCGGGTGCCCAGGCCAACATGGGGGTCTATTTCTCCCTGATCAAGCCCGGAGACACGGTGCTCGGGATGCGCCTCGACCAAGGTGGCCACCTCACCCACGGGTCCCCGGTCAACTTCTCCGGCCTCTATTACAACTTCGTCGCCTATGGAGTCGAGTCCGACACCGAGACAATCGATATGTCCGAGGTGGAACGACTAGCCAAAGAACACCGCCCCAAGATCGTCCTCGCCGGATACTCCGCCTACTCCCGCAAGCTCGACTATGAAGGATTTCGGCGTATTGCCGACGACATCGACGCCATCTTCATGGTCGACGCCGCCCACTTCATCGGCCTGGTCGCCGGCGGGGCCTACCCCAACCCGGTCCCACATGCCGATGTCGTCACGGCGACGACCCACAAGGCCTTGCGCGGGCCCCGCGGCGGCATGATCCTCGCCAAGTCGAAATTCGCAGCCGACATCGATAAGGCGGTCTTCCCCAATGCTCAGGGCGGACCGATCATGAGCCAGATCGCCGCCAAAGCCGTTTGCTTCCAGGAAGCATCTACCCCCGCCTTCGCTGAATACGCCCATCAAATCGTGCGCAATGCCCAGGCGATGGCGCGCCAGATCCAGGAAGAAGGGGTCAGGGTGGTGTCGGGAGGCACCGACAACCATCTCTTCTTGATCGACCTCCGCTCAGTCGACGAAGAGCTGACCGGGAAGGAGGCTGCC
>JAICGW010000127.1 GCA_025922945.1 Acidimicrobiia bacterium
AAATGATCCCATCCCTTCGGAGGGGTGTCCTAGCCGCCACGGCCTGCCTGATGCTGGCCGCTTGCACATCGGCCCCCGCGATCTCTGGAGACGGCGCCGCGGCCGCCGGTTCCGGCGGAACCCAGTCAGCGACCACTGTCCCCAATGCAGGCCCAAGCGCGACTCCCCCCACAACACCGGCGGCCGGCCAAGTGCTATTGCCTGGTGCGGGAATTCCCGGCGTCGACATCACACTCGGAGAGTGGGCATTGGTGCCATCGGTCACCGAGGCGCCCCCGGGGCAGATCACTTTTCGCTTCCGCAACCTCGGCACCGTGAGCCACGCCCTGCGAATCCGGACGGCGGGTTCCGGACGGGACAGGCTCGAGTGGCGCGCCGAGGCGATCGGTCCCGGCGAGACCGGGCTGCTGGTTGCCGACCTGGCGCCTGGAACCTACGAGATCGACTGCCCGATCGAGGACGCCCACGGCGAGCACGACCAGCTCGGCATGGAGATCAGCTTCACCGTGCACGACGGCGCAGCCGAATTGGCTCCGTTGCCCGGGGCCACCCCTCAACTAGAAGCGTCCGACGCCGCGGTGGCTATCGCTGCGTTTGCCTTCGATCCAGCGGCATTGCGCGTCTCTGTCGGCACCACGGTCACCTGGACCAACAATGATCCGACGACTCATACCGTTACCGGCGAAGACTTCGACACCGGGGCCCTTGAACCGAGCGCCACGGGTGCGCTGACGTTCGACACCACCGGGACCTTCGACTACTTCTGTGCGATCCACCCCAGCATGCAAGGACGCGTGGTGGTCGAGCCTTGACTCATGCGCTAACCCCTCCCTCGGCTCGGCGCCGTTCGACGAAGTCGACGAGCTCCTCGGCGCGGTCTTCGGGGAGGGGGGGCGGTGAGAAGGCTTCCAGAACCTCTTTCCAGATCCGGTTGGCATGCTGCTCGGCCGTGGGGGAACCAGCAAGTTCCCAACTCTCGAAGTTTCGCCAATCGGAGACAATGGGAGAATAGAAAGCGCTCTCGTAGCGCTCGAGAGTGTGGGCGGCTCCGAAGAAGTGGCCGCCGGGCCCGACTTGGGCGATTGCGTCCAGGGCCAGAGTCGCTTCGTCGACCAACAACGGCTGCAGGAACTCGCTCATCATCTGCAGGATCTCCACATCGATGATGAACTTCTCGAAAGAGGCGGTCAGCCCTCCTTCCATCCACCCGGCGCCATGCATGATCAGATTGGCATGGCCCATAACCGCTCCCCAGGTGGACATCTCGGCCTCGTAGGCAGCTTGGGCATCGACGGCGTTGGCGGCACAGGCATTGGAGGATCGATAGGGGAATCCGTATCGACGGGCGAGCTGGCCCCCGGCCAGCGCCGCTTTGGTGTACTCCGGAGTGCCAAAGGCAGGGGCGCCGGAGCGCATGTCGACGTTGGACGTAAACCCGCCATACATCGAGGGGGCGCCGGGATTGACACACTGGATCAGCGCGATCGTCGCCAGCGCTTCTGCGTTTTGCTGGGCCAGCGCCCCGGCGATGGTCGCAGGGGCCATGGCTCCCGAGAGCGTGAAGGGAGTAGCTATCACAACCTGGCCCATGCGGGCCATCTCGATAAGTCCCTCGATCATCGGTCCATCGAGACGGAGGGGTGACGAGGTGTTGACCACCGTAAAGAGCGAGGGCTCCTGTCGGAGCTGATCGGCGCTTACCCCTCGACCGATGCGGGCAATCTCGATCGCATCGCTCATCCTCCCCTTACCCAGGGCGTAGGCGTGGAAGGCCTTGTCGCCGAGAGTCACCACAGTTGAAAGGCAGTCGAGATGACGAGTGCTGGGGGGAAGGTCAACCGGCTCCACCGGGTACCCGCCGAAGAGGTGGATGACGTTGAAGGTCTCAGCGAGCCGGACCAAATTCTTGAAATCCTCGAAGTTGCCGGCCCGGCGCCCGCGGTCCGCATCGGAGGCGTTAGGGGGCGAGGCCACCGTGGCGAAGGCGATGGTATCGGCGCCGACGGGCACGTTGTGATCCGGGTTGCGGGCGTTGAGAGTGAAGGAGCCGGGCACGGTCGACACCTTCTCGACGATCCAGTCGGGGTCGAAACGAACTCGTTCCGTGCCGGCTTGGACCAGAGCGCCGGCCTCAGCCAGGATCGACAGGGCTTCTGGATGAAGAAAGTCCATCCCGATCTCGGACAGGATCCGAAGGGAGGTTTGGTGAATCGCCTCCAATTGATCAGCCGAAACGACTTCGATCGGTTGGTATGGGTTCCTCAGTAACCGCCAGGGCAATTGGTGAAGACCCGCCCCGCGACTGGCGCGCCGCGCGGCCCGGGTGGTGCCCTCCCGCGGCATCAGGGAATGACGACTGTCATTACAGCGACGACCCTTTCATGCGGGTCATCTTGGGGTCAAACAAGGGGTCGGAAGCGACGATGGCGGGGATTCGCTCACCGAAGTAGATGACTTCCAGTCGCGTGCCCTCGACCGCCAGGCTTGCCGGCAGATATCCGTAGGCGATGAACTTTCCAACCGAGTAGCCATAGTTGGCGCTGGTGACGTGACCGACGCAACGATCGCCTTCCATGATCGGCTCATAGCCCATCACCGCCGCACCGGGCTCTTCGAGAGTCAGGCAGGCGAGTTTCTTGGTGGGCGGTCGTGTGGCGAGTTGTCGACAGGCATCCGCACCGAGGAAGTCGCCTTTGTCGAGCTTCACGGTCCAACCGAGCCCGGACTGATACGGGTCGTACTCGGTGTGCACATCGGTTCCCCAACCCCGATATCCCTTCTCCAGTCGCAGCGAATCGAAAGCGCCGAACCCGCCGGGAACCAGGCCCAACTCGGTCCCGGCTTCGGTCAGGCGGTCCCAAACCGGGAGAGCAGCCTCGGGGGGAAAGTGCAGCTCCCACCCGAACTCGCCGGCGTAAGAAATCCGTACCGCCAAGGCGCGGGTGTAGTCGAGGTCGATCCACCGGGCCTGGAAATACCCGAAGTCGAGGTTGGAGGCTGACACACGTTCCAGCACCTGTCGGGCGTTGGGGCCCCACAGCCCGAGAGCAGTAAACGAATCGGAGATGTCCCCAATTGCGACGTCGTAGTCCGCGGTCTGGCGAAGCACCCAATCGAGATCACGCGGTCTGGTGCCTTCGCCGACGAACATCCAGAACCGATCCGGCTCAAGGCGAGCCACCGCCAGATCTCTGCGAACTCCGCCCGCCGGGGTTAACAACGTCGTGTAGACGACTCGTCCGGGCGCCACGTCCATCTGGTTGGAGCAAAGCCACTGCACGGCGCCGATGGCGTCGCGGCCGGAGACTTCGATGATCGAGAGGCCGGTGAGGTCGAAGAGGCCAACCGAATTGCGGGTGGCGAGGTGCTCGGCTCCCTGGATCGGGGACCAATGCTCGGCGGCCCACCCGTTTCGTTGGGGGATTTCGTCGCTAAATCTTGCAACGAGCCCGGAGTTGGACTCGAACCAGTTCGGTAGCTCGAGACCGGCGAAAGTCGTGAAGACAGCCCCGCGGGCGCGGTGCCTCTCGTCGAAGGGGGAAAGCCTCACATTGCGAGGTTCGGTGATTGGCTCCCGCGGGTGGATGATGTCGTATATCTCGGCGTAGTTCTTGTCGCAAACCTTTTCAATGAAGCGACGGGTGGTTTGAAAGCCATGGAAGCGATTTACATCGATTAAACGAGGGTCCCACTCGGTGTCACCTGAGGTCATCCACTCGGCCAGCGTCTTGCCGACTCCTCCGGCGTGGGTGAGCCATGATCCCGCCGCCACCCATACGCCCTCGATGGGAGCGGGGCCCACGATCGGCATGCCGTCGACAGGAAAGGCGAAGATCCCGTTGATCGTCCGTGGGTAGGTCCGAAAGTCGGTGTTGGCCAGCAGCGGGAAGATCTGGCGCGCTTTCTCCCAGGCTTCGCCTTCAAAGTCGGCAGGTGTAAAAGGATGGATGGCATTGGGTCCTACCAGTGGCGCCGGGACCGGCCGGGGAGCGTGCCGATAGCTCCCCACCCCGAATGAGTTCCAATGCTGGCGGAAGTAGATATAGGTATCGAGCTCTCGCACCGAGGGATAGACGATCTCGTCATCGGGTTGAGAAGGATCGAAACGATCCAACTCCGGAAGGGGGCCGGTGCGCAGATATTGGTGTTCGTATCCCATCAGCGGGATCGGTACCCCGAGACCATCACCTAGGAGCGGTGCCCAGATATTGGTGGCGATAACTACCTGCTCACAGTCAATGCGGGCGTGCTCGGGATTGCTGGTCATCACCGCTCGTACTCGCCCGCCCGCAGCATCGATCTCCGTCACCTCTGTGTGACCGACCACCTTGACGCCGGCGTCTCGTTGCAGCGCGCCGCTGACGTGGGCAGGGGCCACCGTTTGGCCCTCGACCATGAAGATCGAACCCTCCATCGCCTTGGGGTTGATGAGCGGGTGAATGTCGGCGGTTTCGGTGGGGGTGAGAAGCGTGGCCCCGGTCTCGAAGCTGAGTGATTCTCCATGCAGCCGGATCAGGTCGGCCATCCGGCGACGCGAGATCGCTACGTCGAGGATCCCTACCTGGTTGACCATCCGGCGGTCGGAGGTAAACGGCTCGAGGGTGGCATAAAGTCGGCTCGAATAGACGGCGAGTTGGGTGAGCGTCTTGTTATGCGAGAGCGCCACCACTCCACCGGGGGCGTGCGAGGTGGAACCCGGGTTCTCGACGGGATCGCCGCGATCGACGACGACCACATCGGTCCAGCCCAGGCGGGCGAGGTGATAGGCCACGGAGGAGCCAACGATCCCCGAGCCGATCACGACCACCCGGCCGTTCACGAGGGCACGGCTCCGTCTTTGATGACCAAGCTGATGGCCTGCGGATCTCCGAGGACAGAGAGGTTCTTATCGGGCTGTCCGTTCACGACCACCAAATCGGCGAGTGCGCCATTACGGATCGATCCGAGGTCTTCCCGGCCAAGCGCGGCGGCGCCTCCCCAAGTGGCGGCGCCGATCGCCTCAATGGCGCTCAGGCCGGCATGCTCGAGTCGCAACATCTCCTGGGCCGAGGTTCCCGGGGGTCCGCTGTCGTAGCCGACCGCGATCGTCACGCCGGCCGCTTTGGCCGCAGCCACGGTCTCGTAAGACTCGTTCAACTGTCGTTTGGCTTGCTCCACCAGTGCCGGGGAGAAATCATCGACGAAGCGTTCGGCAAGATCATGGAAGGTGGTCAAGGTGGGGACCAGCACGGTTCCGTTCGCGGCCATCAGGTCGAGCAACTTCGGCTCGCGGTGCAAAGCCAGCCCATGCTCGATTGTGTCGGCTCCGGCCTCGAGGGCCCAACGCGTACCGGCCAAGCCCTCGGCGTGAGCCGCCACCCGAAGTCCCATCCGATGGGCCTCATCGACAATCGCCGCCATCTCCTCGGCGGTCATCTGCGGAGGCTCGGGATCTTCGAGGACCACCGACCGGGCACCCGTGGCCATGAATTTGATGAAGTGGGCACCTCGCCGGATTTGCTCTCGCACCGCTTTACGCATTTCCCAGGGGCCATCGGCCTCACGGTACATGGACCCAAAGATCGACCCACCTGGGGAAGTGGCGGAGATGATTCGCCCACACGAATAGATACGCGGTCCGGGGATCAGTCCAAGATCGATTGCCTGACCGGCGGCGAGAGACTCGTCGTCATTACAACCGACGTCCCGGATGGTCGTGAATCCACTTTGGATAATTGCCCGGGCGGCGGCCGCCAGCAGGTAATGCCCGAGCGCACGCGGGCGGGGAGGATCGCCATGCAGCGGCGGCGGGGGCCCGAATCCGGGACTGCGCTCGGTATCGGAAATGAAGTGGTTGTGAGCGTCAATCAGGCCAGGCAGCAACGACTTGCCAGCCAGGTCAATCGCCCCTGCTGGAACTTTGCCTCCGGCG
>JAICGW010000128.1 GCA_025922945.1 Acidimicrobiia bacterium
AGTATGTGGCGTCGGTGATCGACTCCGGTCGCTTGATCCGGACCGATGTGTCCGACAATGTCGCCGTCATCATCAGGACCGGACCCGTGCCGGCAGCCCTGAAGCCGATCTGGGCATTCATTCGCTTTGCCGCCTTCGGGACTCTGCCTCCTCGGTTACGCGACCTCTACGGGGTGCGTTGGTCGCCGGGTAGAAAACGATGGCTCGACCTCAACCTCGCCATTCTCGGCCGCTTGCGGCCGTTCCTTCCCCGGCGCTACCGGCTCATCGGGCCGGCTCGCTGGGCCTACGAGAAAATCGAAGGAAAGCACGACCTCACTCTGGCGGAGGCGGCGAGCCGTCGAGATACCTAGCGAAGAAATCTCCAATCCGGAGCCAGGTGTCTTCGGCGGCATCGCGTTGGTAACCGATCGCCAGCAGTGGGCGCCCGAGAGCATTCAGAACGGGATGCTCGTCGTTCTGGTTCATGAAGCCATGCCCCGCTTCCCGATAGAGCTTCACGTCGTGGGGAATCCCATTCTCCCGGAGCGCGTCCGTGACCGACGAAGCATGACGACGAAAGACCCGATCCCGCCCACCGTAGGACGCGACCACCGGACAGGAGCCGCCGAGAGACTTCGGTGGCCGTCCGTAGTTCGGAGCGGTGGCATCGAGCTTCCCTGACAGTCCGAGCAGGTAGGCGAAACCGCCACCGAGGCAAAAGCCGACCGCTCCGACCTTGCCGTTGCAATCCGCTCTTCTGGTCATCCAGTCGATGACTGCCTCCGCCGTCTCTACACCCTCGCCGCGTCCCCGCACGAGGTCGCGAAATAGGCCAGCGATGCAGCGCCAACCTCGGCCGGCGACCAAATCGGGCGCCACCGCCAGGTAGCCGAGAGAAGCTACGCGATCGGTCAAGCGACGGATGTCGTCGTCGAGGCCATGGGCCTGATGCAAAACGACCACCCCGGGGAAGGGCCCCGCGCCGTCA
Source organism: Acidimicrobiia bacterium (assembly GCA_025922945.1). GTDB lineage: Bacteria > Actinomycetota > Acidimicrobiia > Spongiisociales > ZC4RG35 > JACCTH01. The sequence goes on from JAICGW010000128.1 coordinate 971, forward strand.
GGAGTGGCCAGATAGCCGGGGATGGGATCACCGACGATGTAGAGAGTGAGGTCACCACCCACCGTGACGCGACCGTACCGCGGCTCGGGCCAGAATGTCCCTCACGGATGCAAAGAAGTTATGACGCGGTCGTAGTCGGTGCCGGACCCAACGGGTTGGCAGCGGCCGTCGCTCTCGCCCGGGCCGGTCGTTCGGTCAAGGTTCTGGAAGGAGCCGCCACGGTTGGCGGCGGTTCCCGGACGATGGAGCTCACCCAGCCGGGATTTCGCCATGACGTCTGCTCCGCGGTCCACCCCCTCGGTCTCGGCTCGCCCTTCTTCCGTCAGCTCCCCCTGGAAGAGCACGGCCTCCGATGGGTCCATCCAGTGACGCCATTCGCACATCCCATCAGCCCCCGGGAAGCGGTGCTGGTTCACCGTTCGGTGGAAACCACCGCCGAGGAGTTGGGTGGCGCCGATGGCGAGGAGTATCGAGATCGGATTGCGCCGCTCGTTGAGGCGTGGGACAAGATCGAACCTTCGATCCTCAGTCCGCTCTTGCGAATACCCAGGCATCCTGTGGCCATGGCCCGCTTCGGTTGGGTGGGCATCCTTTCCGCCACCACGCTCATCAAGTCGTTTCGCCATGAACCGGCAAAAGCGCTATTTGCCGGCACCTCGGCTCACTCATTCCTGCCGCTCTCCAAGCGGTTCACGGCCGCGTACGGGTTGCTTTATCCGATCACCGCGCATCGCTGGGGGTGGCCATTCGCCGCCGGAGGCTCGCAGGCAATCGTCGATGCGCTCGCCTCCTATCTCCTCTCTCTGGGCGGGGAGATCGAAACCGGGGTCTGGGTGGAGAGCCTCGCCAAGCTGCCGCCGAACAGATCCATCTTCCTCGACGTCACTCCCGACATCTTCCTCCGGCTCGCCGGCGACACCCTTTCGGACTCCTACCGACGTCGACTTGGTCGCTTCCGCCGCGGACCCGGAGCCTTCAAGATCGATTACGCCCTCAGCAGCCCGGTGCCCTGGGCCAACCATCGACTCCTTGACGCCGGAACCATCCACATCGGATCGTCGCAGTCGATCATCGAGGCGGAAGCGAGGATTTGGAAAGGAAAGGAGCCCGACCGGCCTTTCATTCTTGCCGCCCAGCCGAGTGTCTTCGATCCCGGCCGGGCACCGGACGGCCGGCACACCCTCTGGGTATATGCCCACGTTCCCCGAGGAACGACCGTCGACTTTCGGCCCAAGATCGAGCAGGAGATCGAGAACCTTGCGCCCGGTTTCAGCGAAACGATCATCGAGCGTTGCGTCTCCACCCCGGGCGACCTCGAGCTTTACAACCCCAATCTCGCCGGCGGAGACATCACGGGCGGTGCCCACACCCTGAAGCAGGTGTTGTTCCGACCGATCCCATCCCGAAATCCATACGGCACTCCGCTAGACAACGTCTTTCTCTGCTCTTCTTCGACGCCGCCGGGGGCCGGGGTCCACGGAATGTGCGGATACTGGGCGGCCCGATCCGCCCTGCGCTCCGTGCTGGCCTGATCTACTGCCAAAGGTGAGGGCGGGTCCTGACATCGTCAAAACCCAGCTCGTCGCACAGCTCGAGGAAGGCGGCGCGGTCGACACCTTTCCACTCGAGATCTGAGAGGTCCTCCTTCAGTTCGGCATCCTTGCGCAAGGTGGTGAGGTCGCGATACAAAAACACGTCTTCGACCCGTTCGGTCAGGGTGGCGGCGAGTTTGGTGGCCCCCCGCACCGTCACTTCCCAGTCCTCTGCCCGGGTGGGAATCGCCTCGAGATGGCGCCACCGTCCGAGCACGGTTGCGGCCGACTTGGGCCCCCAGCCCGGCAGTCCGGGTACGCCGTCGGCGGTGTCACCGACCAGAGCGAGATAGTCGGGAATCGATTCGGGGCCGACGCCGAACTTGGCTTTGACGCCATCCTCGTCGAGAACGACCTGCTCGCGACGATTGAGGGTCACCACCCGATCACCGATAACGCACTGGCACATGTCCTTGTCGGGCGTGCAAATCACGACCTGTTCGACATCCTCGCACCATCTCCAGGCAGCAGTGGCGATGGCATCGTCGGCCTCATATTCGAGCATCCCCCAGCAGACCACCCCGATGGTGGTGAAGGCGCGTTCGACCAACGGGAACTGCGCCATCAAAAGCGGATCGACTCCGGCCCCGGTTTTGTAGCCGGCGAACATGTCGTTGCGGAAGGACTCGATCACGGTGTCCGTGGCGGAGGCCAGATGTGTCACCCCAGGCTCACGCAGCAGCGAGAGCGTCGTCTCGATCACGCCCAGAGTTGCCCCGACCTCGCGGCCATCGGGAGCCTGGCGAGCGGGACGGCCATAGAAAGCTCGAAACAGCTCGTAGGTACCATCGAGGAGATGGAGACGCACGACAACGATCCTATCGACGACGCCAAGACCGACCCGTGGGACAAACTCGGCGAACAGTTCGCCTCCTTGCGCGAGAAGCTAAAGGACACCTATCGCCAACAACCGGGGCCGGACGGGCCGACGGACGATGAGGTACGAAACGCCTTTCACACTCTGGGCCGCGCCTGGGACCGGCTGACCGAAGCCGTCGGCACCGCCGTCCGGGATGAAGGAGTCCGCCAGCAGGCCAAACAGACGGCCACCGGATTCTTCGAGGCGGTTGGAGCGGCTTTCTCACAGCTGAGTAGTGAGCTGCGCCGCTCCCGCCCAGACGAGGAGGACTCCTCCGATCCGGGGATGCCGCCCGCGTCCTAGGTCATGAAAGCGGGCCACATCTGGATCGGCCTTGGCGTCGTCCTCATCCTCGTCGGTCTGGCCCAGAACCGGGGCTGGCTCTCGTGGTTCGGCCGTCTTCCGGGCGACATTCGAAGCCCCCGAGGAGGCTTCTTCTTTCCGGTGACGTCGTCGATCTTGATCAGCATCGTGCTGACGGTGGTGGTCAACGTCCTCATCCGTATCTTCCGCGACCGGGGATGAACGAGCGTCGGGCGCGGGAGGCGATCGAAGGCTCCGACACCGACGATCTGCTGCGCATCGTCGATGACAGCTGCGCCGCCAAGGAGTGGGAAGAGCTCGACAAGCTGCGTGTACTTCTTCAGGAAGCTGTCGCGCGGGGACGACAGCTCTGGGGAGTCGACCAGCACATCCGTTATCGCATGGCACTGGAAGGACCCGCGGCAGTGGCGGCCGCCGCGGTGGAGGAGGGTCCGGCCCGATTCGCTCTCGGACCTTTGACCGAGGTCGCGGCCAACCGCCACACCTTCACCGAGCTGGCTCCGCACCTTCGAGCCAACCTGGCGTCAGTGGCCTCTGAACGCGCCGTCGCCGGCGAGCGCCTGGCAGGGACCGGCCTGCCCCCTACCGAGCTGCCGCTCGTCCTTATGCCTTGGGAACCGCCGTACGCCCTGCCCGTCTATCACAAGGACCGGGTGGAATCGAACCCTCCCCCCCGGCCCCCCCTGGAGCCGGTCGATTTGCCTTCCGAGGCCCAGACGGTGGACGACCTCACGTCGAGTGAGGCCCTGCTGGCCTTGGTACTTCCCTGGTTGGAAGAATCGAACGGGCGGGGGCAGGCGGTCTGTGTCGAGGGCCCGCCGGCAGCGGCGCTGCGGGCGCTGTCGGTCCCCAGGGCGGAAATGGCGCCCGTGCCTACCGATGTTGCGATGGCGCAGATGGCCTGGGCAGCCGCGTCTGGAGGAGCTATGGGAAGGCGCCGGGGTGCGGCGTATGGTCGCTTCGCCACATGGTTCGCGCTCGCCGCCCTCGCCGGCTGGGAGTGGCCGGCCACGACCAAGGAGATGGAAGATGCGGCCACCCGCCTGCGGTGGTTCGTCTGGAGCGATCTCGCTCCGGAGCTGGGGTGGTCGCTCCATCTGGCCGCTCATGATCCCGAGGAAGGTCTCTCGTGGGCTATTGGTGCCCGTGACGCCCACTAACCCGTAACGTTTCCCCATGCCCGATCCGATACGCATCGCCCTCCAAATCCAGCCCCAACACGGTGAGTATCGAGCCATCCGGCGCACGGTTGCCCGAGCCGAGGAGCTGGGCGTCGACATCGTCTACAACTGGGATCACTTCTTCCCTCTCTCGGGCGATCCCGATGGGCTGCATTTCGAATGCTGGACGATGCTGAGTGCCTGGGCCGAGCAGACCGAGCGGATCGAGATCGGAGCCTTGGTCACCTGCAACAGCTATCGCAACCCCGAGCTCCTGGCCGATATGGCCCGGACCGTCGACCACATTTCCGATGGCCGTCTTATCTTCGGAATCGGGGCCGGGTGGTTCCGTAGGGACTACGCCGAGTACGGGTATGAGTTCGGAACCGCCGGATACCGGCTGGCTGATCTCCGCCAGGCACTGCCGCGGATTCGCTCACGTTGGGAACAGCTCAACCCTCCGCCCACCCGCCCGCTGCCGATCCTCATCGGCGGCGGGGGAGAAAGAAAAACCTTGCGGATGGTGGCCGAGCACGCCGACGTCTGGCATAGCTTCGGCGACCTCGACACCTTCGTCCGCAAGTCGGCGGTGCTCGAGAAGTGGTGCGCCGAGATCGGCCGTGATTCGCAGGAGATCGGCCGTTCGATCGGACTCGGCATCGGGAGGATCGACCGGGCGGATGACTACGTAGCGTCAGGAGTCACCGAATTCACGCTGGGGACGAGCGGACCCGATTACGACCTGGCGGCGATCCCCGACTGGCTCGCCTGGCGCGACGACCGCAACCGCGGCTAGACCTTGGGAGCGGTGTCCTCGATCAGATGGTCGACCACGGCCTTGAGCGCTTCCTCGGTCGATGCTCCCGCCTCCAGCGACTCTTGATACTTGGCGATCTGCCGCTCGGCCGAGGTGCCTTCGGCGACGATGGTGCGGGCC
>JAICGW010000129.1 GCA_025922945.1 Acidimicrobiia bacterium
GCCAACCTTTGCGCCACCTACGACCGGCCGCGCGCCTTGGAGCTGGTTTCCTCCTCCTTCGCCCAGTTCCAGCGACAGGAAAGCCAGGCGCAGGCCGAGGAGCGTCTCCAGTTTCTGTCCGAGCGACTGGTGGAAGAGGAGGCCTGGGCGGAATGTGAGTTGGGCTCGGTAACCGAGTACCGGTCGCTCCTGGCATCCCAACCCCGCCGTCCGGAGAACGACGACTTGATCGGGCGACTCCGCCCTGGAGACGTGATCGACGTTCCCGGTGGTCCCCGGCAGGGTCGATTTCTGATTCTCCGCCGAATTCGGCGCGAGGGCGGCGGAATGAAGCTACTGGCCCTCGGCACTTCCGGGAGAACGGTGCCGCTTGGGAAAAGAGAGCTGGTTCGGGGGACGAGCCGGCGGGCAACGCTCACTTTGCCCCAGCCGATGGATACCAAGAGCCGGCGCTTTCAATCGGACGCCCTCCGTCTCCTCCGCAAGGTTCCCAACTCCGCTCCCGAGGGCCACGACGATGTGCTGGCGGTCGAAATCGACCACCCGGTGGCGCGCTGTCCCGATCGGGACTCCCATCTGCGTTGGGCGGCGCGGGCGGAGCGGACGCGGAAGCGTGTGGAAGGCCTGCGCTCGGAGCTACGTCGATCGGGAATCGGACTAGTGGAGGACTTCGAAGCGATCGAACGACTCCTGGAGCATTTCGACTACATGTCCGGGTGGGCCCTAACCCCGCGAGGGGAGAGGCTTCGATTCGTTTACAACGAGCTCGACCTCCTCTTAGCCGAGGCGCTCGAGCGCGGAGTGTTCTACGGACTGACCGTGCCGGAACTGGCCGCCCTCGCCTGCTGTTTCGTTTACGAACCCCGCAGCGACGAGAAGACCATTCCACTGTGGCCGACCCCCGAACTGGCCCGGCGCTGGGAAACTCTCATCCTGCTATCGGGTGAAATCGCCGGGGAGGAGCGACGCCAGCACCTGCCCGCCACTCGCGAGCCCGACCCCGGGTTCGTCGGTCTGGCTTATCAGTGGGCGGACGGCTCCGCCCTCGACGATCTCACCGGACTGCGCCTCGCCCCCGGAGACTTCGTGCGGGTGGCGCGCCAGCTCGTCGACCTGCTGCGTCAGATCCGGGACGTTTCCCCCGAGCTAGCCGACGTTGCCCGCGACACCCTCGCCGCCGTAGATCGGGGAGTGGTGGCGGCCATGGGTGTCGGTTGATCGTTCCTGCGTAGATTCGCCGCAAAAACATGCCCATTTCCACGCAAGAATGGCTAGTGCTGGTCAATCCCAGCGCCGGCCGCAAACCGGTCGGGATCGATCGGGTCCGTTCGGCGCTCGACCGAGCCGGAGTCGTAGCTTCGATCGCTACCCCCTCCTCACCGGGGGCGATGTCGACAGCCATCTTCGAGGCTCGGGGAAGCGGAGTACGTCACATCGCCGTTGTGGGCGGTGATGGGACTGCCAACCTGGCCGCAAACGTCATCCTCAGCCTCGATTGGCGAGAAGAGCCAGTCCTGGGAATTCTCCCCGCCGGAACCGGCTGCGATCTGCTCCGCACCTTCGGCCTTCCCCAAAAGCTCGAGGAGGCTGCCCGCCACCTCACCACCTCTGAGACCTACCGGATCGACGTCGGCCGCCTCGAGGGGGACTTCGGGGCTCGCCATTTCCTCAATGTGGCCCAGGCGGGCGTCGGCGCCGGGGCGGTCGCGACGGCCGAGCGCCTGCGGCGAAGTTGGGGCCAGGCAAGGTACCCGCTCGCCTTTCTTCGCAGCCTTCCGGCATTTCCCCCGGCCCTGGTCGATCTAGTCGGCGTGAACCGGCGGGGCGAAAAGACACACCACCAAGGACAAGCGTTGGCGGTGATCTGGGCCAACGCCCAGTTCTTTGCCGGTGGGTGGAACGTCGCTCCCCGAGCCAACCTGACCGATGGGCGCCTCGATGTCCAGATCATCGACACCCAGAAGCGGCGGGCACCTGCATTGGTTCCCAAGATCATCCGAGGGGTTCATGCCTCAGACCCCGCCGTTCGGCGCTATTCCTGGTCGGCTTGCCGCCTGGACACAAAGCCGGTTTGGCCAGTTGAGGCGGATGGGGATTTGGTCGGGAATACGCCCGTCACGGTTGCTGTTTTGGCGGGCGCACTGCAACTCAAAATATGAAACGGCGGTCTTATACTCCCGCCGCTATTTCCGGGGGTTTCTTATGGCACGCAAGCAAAGCGTAAAAACACAAGAGATTGACGAAGAAGAGGACTTCGAGGCGGAAGAGGAGCCCGAAGAGGACGCCGATCTAGAAGCGGACGAGGACGTCGAGGAAGTCGATCTCGATGTGGACGAGCTCGAGGTTGAGCCTGATGCCGAAGAGAGCCTCGATGACGAAGAGGAACTCGACGACGAAGAGGAGGAGGCCGAAGGCGACGAGACTCTCGATGACCTGGAAGCCGAGGAACTAGCCCTCCTCGAGGACGAGGTATCCGAGACGATCTTGGTCGACGAAGTGGCCGAACTCCGGGCGATCCGCCGGGAGGAACTGACGATGGACCTCGACGCTCATGCGGTCAGGGGCGACGAGTTCGTCTGCCGATCGTGCTTCCTCGTCAAACGAACGAGTCAGCTCGCGAATAGACGCAAGATGATTTGTCGGGACTGTGCGTCCTGACCAGATCGTCGTCGTTGTCCCTACCTACAACGAGGCGCCCAACCTCGCCCACCTGACAGCAGCCGTGCTTCTGCACGGGTATCGGGTGATCATTGTTGACGACAACTCGCCCGACGGAACCGGAAAGCTGGCCGACGAGCTGTCCACCACCACCGATGGCGTCGAGGTCATCCATCGCCCGCACAAGGGCGGCATCGGCCCGGCCTACGCCGAGGGTTTCTCGCGGGCGATCGAGCGCGACGCCGAGGTTGTGGTCCAAATGGACTGCGACTTCAGCCACAATCCCGAGGACATCCCTCGGCTGGTTCACGCCCTCGAGGCCGGCGCCGACCTCGCCAACGGCTCTCGATACGTCCCTGGCGGCGATACCCCCGATTGGCCGTGGCGGCGGAGGTTTCTCTCCCGCGGAGGAAATCTCTATGCCCGCCTCATGTTGGGGATTCCGGTCCGTGACGCCACGGGCGGGTTCCGCGCCTGGCGGGCCCAGGCCCTGGCGGCGCTCCCTTTCGCCCAGGCTCGAGCTTCCGGGTATAGCTTCCAGGTTGAGATGGCTATGCGAGCGGTGGATTCAGGGCTGGAGGTGGCCGAAGTGCCGATCGTCTTCCGTGATCGAACGCGGGGCACCTCCAAGATGGGCCCCGAGATCGTCAGGGAAGCGATCAGGCTGGTGACAGTCTGGGGGATCAAGCGCCGGCTTGGCGGCAGATGATGGAGGTCACGGCTCGAGCCGCGACTTCTGAAGACCTCGAAACGCTCGACAAGCTCTACCGCGCCCTCGAGGAGGAGATGGTGGCAATTCATCCCATGTGGCCATTGGCCGATGGGCTCCCCGAGCCGGTGGAGGAAGCACTGGCTAAGGCGATCGCCGACCCCGACGCCGTCGTGACCATGGGCGTCATTGACGACGTCCCCCTCGGATTCCTCCTCGCCCGGGTAGAAGAGCTATTGCCGCAGGCCAAGGACCGCCAGATCGGCGCCATCCGGCTGGTGTTTGTCGATCGGGAGGCGCGCGAAGTTGGGGTAGGAGAGGAAATGCTCGCCCTCACCTTGAAGGAATTGCGGGGGAGAGGCTTGGATCGATTCGACGCCCACGTCCTTCCCGGCCACCGCCTGGTCAAGAACTTCTTCGAGGCCGGGGGCTTTGCCGCTCGTTCGATCATCATGCACCATGCCGACTGAGGGGAGCACCCCCCTCCCGGCTGCGCCGGCCCTCCCCCCTGAGGGGGGAGAAACAAGGCTTCTTCCCGTCTGCGGGGTCGGGGCCGTGATTCGCACTGCCGATCGCTACCTCCTGGTTCGGCGGGGGCGAGCCCCCAACGAAGGGAAATGGGCGGTTCCGGGGGGAAAGATCCATCTTGGCGAGACGATGCGACAGGCGGTCGTTCGGGAGGTCGAGGAAGAAACCGGACTCGAGGTGGAAGCGGGTGACCCCATCTGGGTCGGAGAGGCGATGGATCCCGAGGGCACCTGGCATTTCATACTGATCGATTTCGAGGCGAGCATCGTCGGCGGTGATCTACGGGTGGGAGACGACGCCGCCGAGGTCGGCTGGTTCACCCTCGAAGAAGCTCGCAACCTGCCATTGACCGAGACCATGCACGAGCTCTTCGAGGCCATCACATGAGCACGCTCGACCTCCTCCGCCAGCTCATCCGCAACCAATGTGTCAATGACGGCACCCGCGAGAGCGGCCACGAAGTCCGATCGGTTGAGACCCTGGCCGACTATCTCGGTGAACGCGGGACCGTCGTCGAGCCGGCCCCGGGTCGCCAGTCTGTGGTCTACCGAGTACCCGGTGACAATCCCGGCGCCCCTGCTCTGCTGCTCCTCCCGCACCTGGACGTGGTCCCCGTCAACCCGGATGGTTGGGAGGTAGATCCTTTCGCCGCCGAAATCTCCGATGGCTTTGTTTGGGGGCGGGGAGCGATCGACATGCTCAACCTCACGGCCGCAATGGTCGTGATTTTTGGCGAGCACCTGCGCGGGGAGGTTCGCCTCCCCGGAGATCTAATTCTGGCGGCGGTAGCGGACGAGGAGGCGGCGGGATTCCTGGGTGCCAAATACCTCACCGAGGAACGGCTCGACTTGGTCGACGCCCCGTACGTCCTCACCGAGGTCGGATACCCATCCCTTCCCGGCCGTCACGGAACGCTCTATCCAGTCACCGTCGGGGAGAAGGGTCCTGCCTGGACGAGAGTCCGCTCCCGGGGTACGCCGGGGCACGGATCGACTCCCCACCTCAGCGACAACGCCCTGGCTCCTTTGACGGCAGCCCTCGCCGGCCTGTTCGGCGCCGAAAGCCCGGTGGTCATCACCGACGAGTGGAAGTCGTTAGTGGCCACCCTTCAACTCGATGACGATACGGCGAGGCGACTGCTCGACGCCGAGCAAATCGACGAAGCGCTCTCCGATCTGGCGGTGGACGATCCCGGCCTGGCTCGCTACTTCCACGCCGTCACTCACATGACAATTAGCCCCAACGTGGTACGAGCGGGGATCAAATCGAACATGATCCCCGACCACGCCGAAGCGGAGGTCGACGTCAGGGTCCTTCCGGGCATGGATCGCGAGCTGGTCGACGGAGTGCTGCGGAAGCTGATGGGTTCGGCTGGCGACGAACTCGAACTGATTCCGATGGCTGACTTTCCCTCGATTTTCTCTCCACGAGACAATCCCCTTTGGGAAGCGATCGGTGACGCTGTCGAAGAGCACACCGGGAGCCGAAGCCTGCAACCGGTTGTCACCTCCGCGACCACCGACGCTCGTTTCCTCCGTCGAAGGGGGTCGATCGCCTACGGGGTCGGCCTTTATGACGATCGAATGAGCTTTGCCGAGTTCTTGACCCTTTTCCACGGTCACAACGAAAGGGTCTCGGTGAATTCGGTGGAAAGAACGACGGACCTCTTGCGCTCGGTCCTCCGCCGCTTCGGCGAGCGCTCGGGGTGAGCGGCAACGTCATCTGCGATCTCGACGGAGTCGTCTACCGGGGGAGCCGGGCCATTTCGGGGGCAGCAGAGGCGCTGATCGAGCTGCAGCAGGCTGGGTTCAATCTGTTGTTCTGCAC
>JAICGW010000130.1 GCA_025922945.1 Acidimicrobiia bacterium
CATGAGGCTGGGAAGCACGACATAGATGGTGGTGGCGAGGAGGAAGGACTGACCGATGGCGAACCCGCTGATCCGACCAGCCTCGATGTCGGCCCGGAAGTCGGGGCGATAGAGACTGAAGATGTCGACGTAGGCGAAGACAAACAACATCGCCGCCCAGAGTCCGGAGATTTTGGTCCTCACGCTCACTGGGGAGGGTTCGAACTTGGAGTCAGCGGTCGCGTAGGCCCGCTGGGCTTGGACATCCATCGTGCGCATCCTTTGGTTGACTGTTGGCTTACTAAGTAATCCTAAGATTACTTAGTAAGCTTGTCAAGCGTGAACAAGAGAAAGCCCACTCGGCGCCGTCCTCTCACCAAGGATCGGGTCTTGCAGGCTGCCATCGAGCTGGCCGATGAAGAGGGACTCGACGCCCTGACGATGCGGGGCCTGGGCGCCAAGCTCGGCTTCGAAGCGATGTCTCTCTACAAACACGTCGCCGGCAAAGACGAGATCCTGGATGGAATTCTCGACCGCGTGATCTCCGAAATCGACATTCCAATTCGTGAAGCTGATTGGAAAGAGGCAATGAGGCGGCGGGCGCTCTCGGCTCGGATGGTGTTCACCAAGCACTCTTGGGCGATCGGGTTGCTCGAATCCGGCCGGACGATGGGCCCCAACGTTCTGCGCTATCTCGATGCAACTCTGGGCAGCCTCCGATCGGCGGGCTTCTCGATCGAGGACTCCGCCCACGCCTTCTGGCTACTCGACAGCTATGTCTACGGGCACGTCGTTCAGGAGCTCAGCTTTACGCAGCGGCCCGCCGAGTCGACGACCGACCTACCCGAATCCCTGCGCGGTGAGACCGTCGAAAGTGACTACCCGCATCTCATCGAGATGGAGGAGCACGCCCGTTCCCACCAGTACAGCTTCGACGTCGAGTTCGAATTCGGCCTCGATCTCATCCTCGAAGGATTGGCTCATACCGCGACCTGAGGGCTGGAAGTCAGAAAATCCCTTTGAAGTACCTTTTGGCACTCGATACGGAGGAGCAATGACAGAGCTAGCAGCGATGGAAGGTCTCGACGCTCTCGTTGGCGATTGGACCATGGAAGCAAAGCCCCCCGACGGACCCGCCTGGCCGGGTGCGGCAAGTACGAGTTTTGCCTGGCTCGGAGGACGCTCTTGGCTGATCCAGCGCTGGCACGTGGATATGCCTGAGGCCCCGGACGGGATCGCCATCATCGGGCCCAAGGACGCGCCACCTTCGGGGGAAGAGACGGCTAAATCGGGCGAACTCGTCCAGCATTACTTCGACACCCGCGGCGTCCATCGCGTCTACGAAATGAGCCTCTCCGGCGGGGTCTGGAAGCTGTGGCGAGAGGGAGAGCCGTTCTCGCAGCGCTTCACCGGCAATTTTAGCGACGACGGCCGGACGATCGAGGGTCGCTGGGAGATCAACGAAGACGGAGAGTGGCAGACCGACTTCGACCTCACTTACCGCAGGGTGGGTTGAGCGTTTTTCCAGAGGAAAGGCCACCGGTACGATTGCGCGCGTGGCTGGACCGATCGTCTACGTGAGTCACTTTCGAATCAAATCTGATCGAATCGATGAGTGGTGGAATCAGGTTGCGGAAATGATTCCTGAGCTGGATGCCGCCAAGCCCCGGACCGCCTTCCAACATTTCTACGTCGACGAAGCGGGGACTTCAGTGAGCATCGTTCACGTCTTCGCTGACGCCGAGGCCATGGACCTGCATATGGAGGGTGCCTCCGACCGCAGCCGAGCGGCCATGGAATTCCTCGAACCGATCGGCTTCGAGTTGTACGGCCAACCGACCGACAGATTCAAGGCGGCCATGGGCGACATGTCGAGTCTGCTTCAAATCCACCCGACCCATAACGCCGGCTTCGACCGACTCTAAACACTGGCCAAATCGCCGCTGAAGCCGCTGCCGGACCTCACGGCGGGGATAGCTCGTCATCCGGCGGTCCCACAACTTTCCGCAACCGGTCGATGTTCTTTGTCAAATTCCTTTGCAGAGTGCCATTCATCGCCCGCAGCATCAGACCTCTCGCTCCTCGCAGACGCTCGCCTCGAATGGCAACCTCGGTGCTGCCTTTTGATTGGAGTCTCAGCTCGACTGTCTGAGTCCACTTTCCGAGTCCGGGGAGAGTCAGGCGAACTGAGTAGTAGTCGAAGGGACGCCAATCGAGGATCTCTTCCACGATCGCCCCGCGGCCATGAACACAATGATTGGTTGTGCCGACGCCGCGGCGTCCGCCTGGATTGTCTTGGTCGATCCGGTCGAACTCGGTCTGCCACTGGAGCCGCTTGGTAGGCGTGGTCAGATAATCCCAGACCACCGCGGACGACCCCGGGACCTGGGCGACGAACTCAAATTGAGCCTCGCCTCTCGGGACGTACACCTGAGTCCGTTCCTGCTCTTCGCGCCAGCGGCGATCCATGTCGACCACATATCCCGAGACTTCGCCGACATCGTCATACGTTTCCCGGTGCCTTTCCATGCCGAGCACCCGCGGGTCGAGACCCAAGGCGTTCGTGCAGGCTTCCGTGAGGAAGGTGTAGCCGCGAATCCCGAATTGTTCAGCGACTGAGTTCTTGAGAAGTCGGTGGGCGACGATTACATCGGTGCCGGTAAGGTCATCGTGTCCGGCTAGACGACTGCGAACAAATTCGCCGAAGTGACCGACGAATTTCAAGTCAAGGCTGGGAATCTGCACACAGGCCTTGCACCGACAGGTCGTGGCATGCTCGATGTCCCTCAGGCGAGATCGGAAAGCGAAGTAGGTGGCGTCGATCGAGTCGAGAATTAGATACGGTTCGAGCTGATCGGAGAGGGCATATCCGAATACTGCGTCCCCTTCTAAGCGGACGATTCGTAGCGCGGCCCGAAGATGAGAGACGATCGTGTCGGTCACATCAGCGAGGACATTCTGAGCGTGCTCCAGTTCGGTGTCCCGCAGATAACCGGTGTAGCCGGAAAGGTCGGAGATGACTATGCAGCCGTGCTCGGTGGAGGGAAGCATCACATCAGCCGGAGTCCTACCAATACGGTAGCCCCGTGATCGCTGTTGCAGCTTTCCGGCGGACTACCGGATTGTCATGAACCCTGCTCGCTCGCAGGCATCAACCATGGCCCGGATGTCGTCGTAGCCCGAGGCTTGCATGGGCACCCATTTTTCCACCAGGCCCAGGTCGAGTATCTCGCGGCCCCGCTCGGTCTCGTGGAACTCGACCATGACGTTGGTGACCATCTCGCGGAACCCCGTATCAAAGCGTTTGGACACCGCCACCGGCTGAATTGTCGATGGTCCCAGGGAGTCGATGACCTTGATGTTCTGGGTCACCTCAGGATGGTCTCGCCTCTCGATCGCCAGCACCTGTGAATCGATCGCCGAGGCATCCACCCGCCCCTCAGCCACCATCCGCACGGACTCCTCATGGAAACCTGCATCGACCACCTTTGAAAAGAAGCCGCCGGTCTCGCCGATCGAGACCAGGTGATACCGGGTTATCCCATATCCGGATTGCGATAGAGGCTCGTTGAACGACCATGACCTTCCCTTTAGATCGAGAAACGAGCTGGCGTCGCTGTCACGATGAACGATCACGTCGGAGTAGTAGATCGGCCGGCCGCCGTACCTCTCGCCGCGCAGAACCGGTGCGGCGATGGGCTCGGCGGGGGATATGCCTTGCCGTTCGAACATGACATAAGGAAGGCTGCAGACGAAGCAGACGTCGTTGACGTCCTTTTGACAGTTCTCGTAGTCGGTCTCGACGACGAGTTCGGTGCTCAGGCCCAATGCCTCACCAACGGCGTCGGCTATCCCTTGATAGACCCGAAGCATGTTGGGAGCGAGGAAAGTTCCGAAACGGAGATCGGCCACGTAGGAAAACCTATCGCACCGGAGGGGGCTAAAGGCCCGAGACCAAGGCGCGACCTAGAGAGTCACGACATGGGTGCTTGCCCGGTGGCCCTGCTCCTCCGGTCGGTAGGAGGCTAAACCTTGGAGGTATGAAATCGATCAGTCGCTCAAGAGCGATTGTTGTCTGCTTGGTGTCTCTGTTCGGAGCGTGTCAACCAGCTCCTGATTACACGCTCGACGAACTAGTGGCGACGCTCGTTGAGGGCGGCTTCTGCGCCGAAGTTGATACAGAGGCGGTACTTGACGACCTCAACGGGGGAATCGTTCCGCACGCAGTTTGTCAGAATGAGAACGTCCCCGGTGGACTGGCGGTCGCCACCTTCCCTTCCGGAGATGACCGGTTGTTTGGCATCCTTAATTTGCTCGACCCCGGCTGTGACTCCAGGGGTGAGTACGTAGCCTACGTTTTCGGAGAAGAATGGTTGGTGTTGACCGGCAGCGTGTGGGGAGATTCCGACAGTGAGGAAATCTCGGAGCTTCTCTTTAGCATCATCGAGCAGACCGGCGGGACAGGCCCGAACATCGTCAGCTGCGAGCACCTTCGAGAGACTCTTGAACCGATCGATCCTTCGGACTGGGATGCCGAACTCCTTCAAGACGCGCTGGAGGAATAGCGGCTAACGGCGATCTCGCAGTCTCGGGACGAGGCCGTTGATCAACCAAGACGAGGCGCTGACCGAATCGCTGCCAGCACACGGTCGGGAGTGGCTGGGAGCTTTCGGATCCCGACCCCGATGGCATCTCGCAGGGCGTTGAGGATGGAAGGAGCGGTCGGAATCAGGGAGTGCTCGCCGATCCCCTTGGCTCCATAAGGCCCGCGGGGGTCGTTCGACTCGACCAGGATGCTCACCACCTCGGGCACATCGCCGATCGTGGGAATGAGATAGTCGTGGAGGTTCTCGGTGCGGCCCGGGATGTACTCCTCCATCAAGGCGAGCCCGATGCCCTGGGCAATGCCACCCTCGATCTGTCCCTCCAGGAGCCCGGGGTTCACCGCCCGGCCGACGTCGTGGGCGGCGGTGATCTTCAGCAGACGTACGGTCCCCAGTTCCAGGTCGACCTCCAATTCGGTGAGTTGGGCGCCGAATCCGAAGACGGCATACGGTTCGCCCTGGCCTTTTTCATCGAGCGGAGTGGTGGGAGGGTCGTAGGTAGCCACTGCCACCGCCACCAGATCTCCGTCGGCCGCGGGGAGAGTGCTGAGGTCGATTCGCTTCACCTCCCCGCGATCGTGGATCAGAAAATCGGCGCCCTCGACTTCGAACGACGACTCCTCCGACGCTCCGACCAAAGCGAGCAACTGTCTGCGCAACGATTGGCCGGCGGCAAAGGCGGCGTTCCCGCTGACATAGGTTTGGCGGGAGGCGGAGGTCTTGCCGGCGTCGGGGGTGGTATCGGTGTCCGCCCCGATTCGGATGACACTCTCGAGTGGCACCCCTACCGCGTCGGCGCAGATCTGGCTGATCACCGTGTTGGCCCCCTGGCCGATGTCGACCGCCCCCTGAAAGAGGACGACCCGTCCCTTCCGATCGAGACCCACCTTGATTGTGGAGGGGTTGGGCAGAGCGGTGTTTCCGCATCCGTACCAAAGGCCCGCCACTCCGACCCCGCGGCGCTTGCCGTCGGCTCGCTCGTTGAATGACGCGGCC
>JAICGW010000131.1 GCA_025922945.1 Acidimicrobiia bacterium
CCATCCCCCGCGACGGTTCATGGCCACGAAAAACGGGTTGCAGACCGGCCAGTTCATGGGGTCGGCCCCGAACTGGAAGTCATTGACCACGCCTTCGGTCTCGTAGGAGGCGGTGATCTCGATCGAGCCGTCGGACAGTTTGTTGGCAACGCAAATCGGTCTCTTGATCACCCTGAGGAGCGGGCTGATCATGCCTGCGCTCTGAAACCGGCGGATGAGATCGTCGAGCCCGCCCGCCAATGAGACCTCCCGGGCCAGGTTCCACGCTTCCTCGCTCTGCTCGTCTCCAACAATGGACGCAACCAGCTTCTTGGTTGCTGGGTCATCAAGAAGCGTCGAGTCCCGCGCCATGTCGTGAATGACATCGAGCCGGCGCAGCACGCCGAAATCACGCAGCGGAAGGTCTGCCAGGTGCTCGACCGCCCTCGAAGGCTCGAGTGGTGTGACGCCGAGCGGAGAAAAGACACCCTCGTTCCATTCCTCCCCCTTGGTGCGGGAACGAAGCGAGAGAAGTGCGAGTTCGGGCATCGTCTCTTTCGTCGAGCAGCCTGATGGAAGTGAGCTGCATTCCTAGCAGGGGACCCTCCCCCACTTGGGGGCCGACACTAGCTCCACCGCCTGACCTCCTGCTTGGATGGTGGCATGGCGAGCGGAGACGGTGACTACTTCGCCGTGAGCCCGACCGATCGGTCGATGGCCATCCTGGACCGAACCTCGCCGGTGGCATTTCACGTCATCTGGGACCTCCTGGGAACGGTCGATCGAGATGCCCTTGACCTCGCCTGGCAGGACCTGGAGACAGTTCATCCGATCCTCGGGGGCGCTGTCGATATCGACCGCGACTCCACCTGGAGGCCGGGACGCCGCCTGCCATCCATTCGGTTTGTCGATGAAAGGTCGTCGGGCGAACTTGCTTTCCCGATCGATTTGAGCCGGGAGGCCGTGGTTCGGCTCTCGGCCATCGAGATAGCCGACGGTTTTCGATTCGTCCTCGCCGCCCACCATGCCGCTTTCGATGGGGTCGCGAGCGTGTTGTTGCTCGACGATCTCCGACGTTTGTACTTGAGCCGCGTCTCAAGCGCGCATCAGCCCCCGCAAGCGGACTGGTCCCCACGTACCGTAGAAGGACTGGTTCCGCAAAACCGTCTGGGCTTCTTGGAACGACAGAGCGTGGTGGCACGGGGCCTCGATCGATGGCGTCGACTTCCTGTCTCGACCCACGTTGATCCCTCGTCGAGCCCTCCGGACTCCGCCGCCGCCGACTACGTCGCCTTTGAAGTTGGATCCGTTCTGGCGTCATTCGAGGGGCAGCGCCGAAGTCGCAACTGGTCGGTCGACGCGGTGCTGGTGGGAGTGTTGGAGGCGGCATGGGCCGAGACGTTCGGCCCCGGACCGGGCGCCAGCGGCTGGCTGGTCGCCCAAGATCTGCGACCCGGCTTTGGCGTGCGGCGAGGGGTGGGCAATCTCAGCGGGGTCGAACCGGTCGCGATACGAAGCCCCAATGTCCGCCCGGTCGAGCGGCTGATCGAACAAGCGGCCGCTGAGATGGCCGTCACCAAATCCAACTCTCCAGGTCTTGGGCCAGAACTGATGGCCAGGTCATGGGCATGGATGCCGACCCCGCTTCTCAACCGCGGGGTGGAATGGATGATCCAGAGCGGGCTGCGAAGCCGTTACACGCGATCGCTCAGCAACTTGGGAAGGCTTCCGAGTTCCCTCGATGACTGGGGTGAGGCTGAGATGGCGAGTATCAGGTTTGTCGGTCCCATGGCGAAGGCCCCCTATACGTCATTTATCGCTTTCGCCCAGGGCTCGTCTTCCTGGCTCACCGTCCGAGTTTCAGAAGGCTGGTTGACGAGGAGACATGCGGGCCAACTTGAAGAGGCCCTCTCTCACAACCTGACCCCGGCCTGAGGTTCCAGGGTGGGCATCCAGATGAAGCTCCGCCGCTGTCGGTGGTCAGCCCGGTGCTGCGGCTTCGGCCACAGCGAGCAGAGAGTCCTCCTCACCAGTCACCAAAGCCCGGACGATGGCGAGGTCGACCGCCGACCGATATGGCTCCAGTCCCGCCACAACCTCAGCGCGCCGCAAAGCAGCAATGCCGACGCTTCCGACCGCCACTCCCATGGCGGCGAAGTGCTGGCGATGGGCTTCGTTCATCTCCCGGTACCGGCTCTCTTCCGTTCGCAATCGCTCCTCCGCCAACGGTCCCACTGCGACCCGGATGTAGGTGGCGAGCACCGGCCTTCCCTCTGATCTCTCCTCTACTCCGGCCTCCATCCAGCTCCGGGCTATGGCGGCCTGAGCGGGCAGCATCCAGTTGAGCAACACGGCATCGGCGATTTCCCCACCCAAGCGACAGAGCCGGGGGCGCATGGCAGCGACGGCGATCCGAGCCTCCGGGATCAGATCACGCAGCTCCCCCACCGCTCGGCGCACGGCCTCGAGCTGAGGTCGCAGCTGGCCGGATCCAACCCCGATCCAGAGCCGGGCGGGATCGAGACCGAGACGATCGATTTCCGCCTTGATCTTCAGGGGCGGGTGCCGGTCGAGGGCTAGCACTCCGACCCCGAGTTCGAGCTGGGGCGCTCCGGTCGCGAAGTGGGCGAGCGTTTCCAGCCCCGAGGCCCGGGCGTCGTCGTTCGACCAGAGCGAGTGGAAGCCGAGTTCCTGGCAACGGCGCGCCAGTTCGCGTGCCACCTTGGGAGAAACGCCGGCGGTGACCCCGAGACCGAGCGCACCTCGCTGGTTCAGGGGCGCGCTCCCAGGAGATATTCGCGCATGCCCCGTCGCAGGAACCCGTCGCTGTCGGTAGCGATATATCTGGCTCCGCGCTCGATCCACCGTCGGGCGGAATCCAGATCGCCTACGAAGACGCCCAAGGTCTTGGCGGAGGGAACGACGACCTCGGCCACCCGATCGAGGGCCGCCATTACCTGGGGATGGTCGAGCTCTCCGGGGACGCCCAACGACTGCGACAGATCGGTGGGGCCGAGAAAGATCACATCGACGTCTTCGATGCCGAGATAGTCCCCGATCGCAGCCACTGCCTCCTCGGTCTCGATGTGGATTACCACCAGGGTTTCCCGATTTGATCGCTCGGTGTATTTGCTCAACGGTTCGGTAATACCCCAGTCGCTGGCCCGAGTTCCGGCCAATCCCCGGATTCCTCGAGGGTGGTACTTGACCGCACGCACAGCCGCTTCCACCTCGCTGGTGGTGTTGACCCAGGGGACGTGGAGCCCGTGAGCTCCGGTGTCCATGTAGCGCAGGATGAGATGGGGCTGATTGGTCGGAACCCGCACGATCGGCGTGATTCCACGGAACTCCGCTGCCCGAACGAGATTCTCAACCTGGTGCGGCTCGAGGGTGCCATGCTCGCCATCGAAAACCAGAAAGTCCCACCCCTGCAGCGCCACATATTCGGTCAGGCTCGGGTCGTTATATCGAATGAAGCTGCCGAGGACCACTTCCCCGGCGGCGAGTTGGGCTTTGGTCGTGTTGGTGAGCATGGCCAGGTCCTCTTTTAATCGATCATGAGAACAGCGGTCCTAGCTGACTGCTCTTGAGCTCAGCCGCTTTGAGCCCACTGGAGGACCCGCAACGCCCGGAGGGTGTTCCAACGGCTGGGCTCACCGGCAACCTCCATTTCGAAATCGAGAACATCGTTGTGCGGGTTCTCAAGCAACCAGCGCCCATCTTCAGTCCGTTTCTGCTCGAGCAACGAGACTGCTTCCATCACGCGATCGTCGGCCGCAACTCCGGCGTTTCGTAGATAGTCGAGGCCGCGCAACACGTCGTAGTGGTAGCCGGGTGGATAGGAGAACAAAGTCCACTCGGAATCGATCACATCGCCGGTGGACAGCGAGCGCAACATTCGACGCGAGATCAGGTATTCCTCTCCCCGGGTGCGGGCTTCGGTAGGTGGCGCGCCCACCATCTGTTCGAAAGCCAGGAGACCTTCGAGGACACAGATGGTGGTGTGGAACGATCCCCTGGTGCTCGGGGGAGCGTCGCAATTCCAACCGCCGTCGTCGAGCTGCTCGCTAAGGAGGCGCTTGGCCAAGGCATCGTTCGGCCTACCGAAGTAGGCACCGATTTGGAGCACCCGGCCGTTGATGCACGGCTCGACTTCGCCGGTGAAGAAGGGCTGGTTCCCCTCGTAGAAGGTGACGTGGTCGGCCACTAGTTGGATCGCCCGTTGGGCGCCCTCGCCTTCTGGATCAAGTCCCATGTCGACCAACAGCGCCAACGCGTGGGTCGCCGAACCATCCGCTGTCTCGACAAATCGCTTCGGTTCGGTAACGGTGCTCCAGCCCCCATCGAGCTGTTGCATGGCCAGGAGTCGCGCTCCCCAACCCTCAGTGGCGACCCGGGATCGCTCGGCGGCTACCTCCTCGCGGGAGGCACCGGTGAGATCTCTCATCACCTGCCAACGGATGGCGGGGTCGGAATCCAACAACCACTCGTGAACCTTCATTGGCTAGATCCTCCTCGGCCCGATCGTACGGGAAGCACGGAACCGTCCGACGCCTCCCAGCCGTCCAAGGGCCAACAGACCTTCCGAAGGAGGAAGTCATGAGCTCGCCGACATCGGTTCAGAGATCGAGCAGATTCCGGGTTCCGGTCTTAGTGGCATTGACCTTGGCCCTGACGCTGGTGGCCGCTCCCGCCCTCGCCTGTGGCGGTCTGGTGGGTGAGAACGGGACCATCCAGCTAGTGCGGACTACCACCCTGGCCGCCTACAGCGACGGGATCGAGCGCTATGTCACCGCTTTTGAGTTCGTCGGAAGCGGGAAGGAAGTGGGGTCGATCATTCCTCTGCCCGATGTTCCCACCAAAGTTGAGCGTGGCGGCGATTGGACGCTGCAACGACTCGCCCTCGAGGTGGCACCGCCGGCCCGAGAGTTAGCTCTCGCCGACGCCGCGGCCACCACCGGCGGAGCCGAGGTT
The DNA here is from genome assembly GCA_025922945.1 of Acidimicrobiia bacterium. Classification (GTDB taxonomy): domain Bacteria; phylum Actinomycetota; class Acidimicrobiia; order Spongiisociales; family ZC4RG35; genus JACCTH01. The sequence continues at coordinate 4,954 of JAICGW010000131.1, forward strand.
TTGCTCGAGGTCGAGATCGACGCCCTCGACATCACCGTCCTCCGTGGAGGCGGCGATGAGGTTGGGGCCTGGGCGGCCGAGCACGGCTTCTTTCTCACCCCCGACGCCCCCGAGATCCTCGACTTCTACGCCCGGCGGAGTCCGGTGTTCATGGCCGCTCGCTTCAATGCCGAGCGCGCCGAGGCCCTCGCCCAAGAGCCCGGCGACAGCACTCCGATCATGGCCACCATCCCCACAGATGATCCCTGGGTTCCGGTGCGGATCCTCGGCTTGGGCGCCGACCCCGATACTCGCATCGAGGCCGACGTGTTCCTCCTCACCGAGGACGACCCCGATCTGCTCGCCGGTGGCACCGGAATGACACTCCAACGGAGCGAACCAGCCAGCACTTTCCTCCTCGACGACCTTCGCTCCGATGTCGGGATGGAGTGGGTGCCCGAAGAGATGTGGCTCAGCTATCTCAGCATCGATGCTCCCGCCGGCGAACTCGACTACGACCTCGCCGTCTCCGCCAGTGCCGGTGAAAGAGCG
>JAICGW010000132.1 GCA_025922945.1 Acidimicrobiia bacterium
ACCGCCAGCTCGTAGCTGACTACCGGATAACGGGAGAGGCGCTCGATGGAATCGATGTTGCCTCCGGCCGAGGCGATCGCCTCCGCCACCGCCCCGAACGCTTGAGGCGTGACCGTGGCGCCGATGACGCTAACCGCGAAGCGGTTAGGAGTCGGACCAGAACTGTCGGCAACCGGCTCGAAGTCTGCCTCGAGCCCGTGCTCCCAGGCATAGAAGAGAACGTCACGCACGGTGGACTGGTTGTCGGGCACCGATACCAAAACGTTGAGACTGAGGCGCGAGCGGATCACGACCTGTTCGACGTCATAGAGCTCGCAACCTCCAGCACTGAGCACGTCCATCAACCCGGCGGTGAGACCGGGGCCATCGGGCCCGAAGACCCGGACCAGAATCGTCGAGCGACCTTCACCCATCGATTCCCCCCTCCCCGGCTACGCCGGTACTCCCACCTTCGGGGGGAGAAACCGACTCTTCTATTTCTTCCCCCGGCGAGCGCGCCGAGTCGCTGGGGGCTTCGACCCGGTGGGCAATCGTCACGAACCCGGTATGGCCCACCATCCGGTGGTCGGGTCGAACCGAACGCCCCTCCACGGTCCAGGTCCGGTGCAAGGTCTCGAAGATCTCGATCTGGGCGAACCGACCGCTGGCCCGCAGGGCCTCGGCCAGTGTCTGCAACTGCGGCACCGTGGGCAAATACGCACAGAAGATGGCACCGCCAGGAAGGTGGGTAGCGGCCGGGGTCACCGCGTGCCAGGGCTCGGGAAGATCGAGCACCAATCGATCGGCCGGCACCTCGGAGATCACATCCTCGACCTCGCCCACCCGCAGGTCGAGATTGGCAGGGAGCTCGCCCAGCCAACGGGAGATCGAACGTCTGGCGATGGCGGCGTGATCCTCGCGCCGCTCGACGCTGACGACCTTGCCACCCGGGCCGACAAATCGGAGCAAGGCCAGGGTGAGAGCCCCAGAGCCAGTCCCCGCCTCGAGCACCGTCATCCCCGGGGCGATGTCGGCCTGGACGGCGATCGGACCCAGGTCCTTGGGATAGATCACCGTCGCCCCCCGCGGCATCTTGAGGATGAAATCCGACAGTCGGGGGCGAATGACGAGCAGCGTCCCTCCCCCAGTGGAGGTGACCGTCTGGCCTGGCTCTGAACCGATCAGGAGGTTGTGATCCACGATCCCCTGGTGGTAATGAAACTGATTGCCCGGCTGGAGCCGCACCAAATAACGCCGGCCCTTGCCATCGATCAACAAGGCGTTGTCGTCGGCCTGGAAGGTCACATCGCCCGCCGAAAGGCGACGGTCACCGGAAGAAGAGGCTGAGAGCGGTGGCGATGGCCCCGAGGACCAGGGCACCTACCAGCACCCAGGCCACCCATTGCATTGTCTTCTGGTTACGCATAATTGACAGATCTCGGAACGACCAGGAAAGTAAAGGGTAGGCATGGACCCTTTCACCACCGGATTCAACCGAGCCTTGCGAGGACTCCGCACCGGGGACCGCAACAGCTTGCTGAGCGGAGCCGCCCTCCTGGCTCTCGCCCTCTGGCAACGAAATCGGAAAAGGAAGCCCGCCCGGGAGCTGCTTGTCCGAAAGGCGCTCAAGCCGGGGGAAACCATCGTCATCCGCGGTGCCCGGGCCAACGCCCGCTCCGTCGACCGACCGGTTTAGCTCACGGCCGGCCCGGGTTCAAACCTTGTAGACCTCTACCACCGCCCGACCGTTACGACCCTTGCGGCGTCCCATGAAGTAGGCGAGGCCGACGAGAAGGACGACGCCGATTCCCGCCGCGACCGCGGTGTTCTGAGCCGATTCCTTGGTCTCCGCCACTACCTGGGAGATTTGGCGAGCCTTTGATTCGAGATCAGATCTCGTGACTGTCATCTGACATCCTCCAAACGATGATCCCGGCGGCGGCGGCCGCCAATGCGAAGGTGATGAAACGAGCGCCCACCGCCCACCAAGGCGTGTCGGGTAGAAGACGACGAAGCAGGGCGTAGGCACCGAAGGTGAAAAGAACCCCAGCCAAAGAGAAGAGGGCGGCTCCCCCGAGCCCGAACCCGGCATGGCGTCCGAGACGCTTGGTGGGATCGAGTGTCTCCTGCCGGAGATACTCCTTCGACATCTCCCACAGGTCACGCACCAGATCCGGTAACTCTCTCGCCTCCGTCTTCACCACGCCAGGCTAACGGTCGTCGCCGGCTGGCGGCGCAAACGAGGTCGCCAACCCTTTTGCTCCTAACCTCGCATTCAGACATGGGGATCTTTGGCCTCAGCCGGGGGGGAAGGCATCGAGACCGATTAGGACCTCGCTTCAAGGCGCTCTTCTGGGGACAAGCCATCTCCCAGGTCGGGGACTACATCGCCTACATCACCGTGCCGCTCTTTGTGGTTTCGATCTCCGAGTCGACGCTCAGCCTCGGCCTTGCTTATGCCCTCGAAACAGTTCCGGGGTTGCTGTTGGGGTTGGTGGGCGGGGTCTTGTTGGATCGGCTGCCGCTGCGCTCGGTTCTCGTGGTCGCCGACATCGCCCGGGCGATTGCCTTCTTCGCTCTTGGCTTCGTCGCCCTCGACCCAAACCCTTCGACGCTGCTCCTGGTGTTCCTGCTCTCTTTCATCATCGGCTCGTTCTCCTCGGTGTTTCAGAACGGCCTCTATGCCCTGGTCCCCTCACTCGTCCGCGGCAGCCAGATCACGGTTGCTAACAGCCGCATCGCCACCAGCCAGCAGTTCGCCCTGGTCGTGGGCCCGTTCCTCGCCGGCTGGCTTGCCTCCTTCTTTGGAGTCGCTCCCGGTTTCTTCATCAACGGCCTCACCTTTTTGGCCTCTGCGGTTTCGATTGTCTTGGTCGGGCGAGTGCCGGTTCGCCTCGAAGGCGGAGACCGATCGAGCTTTGCCGCCGAGGCCTGGCACGGGCTCCGCTTTCTCTGGAATGAGCCCCGGCTGCGTGCCTCCACCATCGCCGCCGCCACCGCTAACGCTGCGGTGGGATTCCTCGAGTCGACCCTGGTCATCATCGGCACCGATCTCCTCGGGGCCAGTGAGAGCCAGCTCGGGATTCTCTTCATGACCCTCGGTCTCGGAGGCATCGTCGGCGCCCTCTTCGCCCCCTTCTTGGTGCGTCACTTCGGATTGGGCCGGGTTCTCACCGGTGGACTCTTCGTCTTCGGGGTGATGTTTCTCCTCGCGGTGAGAAGCACCTATGGATTTGTGGCGATCTCCATCTTCTTTGCGATGTTCGTCGGACTTTCCTTGGTGAACGTTCCTCTCGCCACCATTCGTCAGACCTATACCCCGAGCCCGATGCTCGGACGCGTCATTTCCGCGGCTCGCACCATTGGCTGGTCGACGCTGCCGGTAGGGGCGTTGCTCGGAACTGCACTCGCCGACAACACCAGTTATCGACAGGTGGCCGAGCTTGCACCTCTCTTATTGGTGATCACCGCGATCGGTCTTCTCTTCACACCGATCTGGTCGCAGACATTCGGTGAGGGAGCGCGTCGACGCGTTACTCCCGAGAATGCCAAAACCACCTAACACAAAACCAAGAATCGGGCGATATCCCGAATAACGTGCAGCGTCGCTGGCACGGTGTCAGCTCCATCAGAGTCGATGGTGAAATGGAGGGTGGATGGCTGCAAAGAAAGCTGCGGCTAAGAAGGCTGCCAAGAAGGCGCCGGCAAAGAAGGCTGCAAAGAAGAAGGCACCGGCAAAGAAGGCTGCAAAGAAGTCAACCAAGAAAGCAGCCAAGAAGCGATAAACCGCAAAGGGCCCCGATCCCGGGGCCCTTTCACTTTGACCGGTCCTCTATCTCCCAGGCGTGATCGAGTACGTGCCAGACGATGCGACGGACCGCGTATCGGAGTGGCCACTTCTTTCCCGGGATGGGCTCGCCGCTGCCACCGGCCACAACCAAGTCGAGCATCTCGGCGCGTCGAGCCTCGGGATCGAGCTTGCGGGAGATGCTCATGTTCACCCCGTAGGACTCCTCCGCTTCTTCGACGTGTGCGCGCACGGCATCGCGATCACGTCCCCCACCCCGAGGCCCTTTGCGGAGGGAAGCAGGAGCGGTAGCGACGATGCCTTCGAAGTGATGCCATGAGGCCTCGAGCAGGCGGGCCCATTTGGTGGCGGTGGCACCGGTCAGCGACCGACGGTCGCCGGCAACCACCCGCTCGGGGACCCCAAAATCGGTCGCCCCACTGCCGGCCACGGTCTCGACCACCTTCCACTCCCGGAACCAGGACTCGTCGAACTCCACTCCAGCCCGGGCTGCCACCTCGCCGTAGCGAGGCGCGTACGCGGTGAGGGCGGCGAGGGCGGCCCCATCATCCTTGGCACCCCGCGACCAACCGGGCCATTCGGTCGAGCCGGCAAAAACCCGCCTGGGGCCGTGCTCCAGATAGGCGGCGTTACGGGGAAGCCGGGTCAACGGGCGAGGACGTAGGAGGTTTCCCGCTCCCCCCGCAGGGCGGCCGCCGCCGCCAGCGCTATCGCCACCATCCCGACCAGAGCCAGCGGCGAACCGGAGGCCATCCCCGTTATCACCCCGACCAGGGCAATCACCCCGATGGTGACCTTGCGGATCGGCTGGCGCCATTGCTCAAACCGGCGATGGAGGTCGTTGAGCGCCTCGAGAGAGGTGACCTCGCGGGCGGCAAAAACGGCCAGGCCCCGCACAAGCCCGAACACCGTGCCGAGGATGAGCGCCCCGCTGGTCGAAGCACCCAGAGCGGCGACGATCATGAGAAGGTAGAGACCAGCAGTCATGATGTACGTGGCGAGGCCGATTCCGATCTGCCAACCGAACCCGCCGCCGTAGACCCACGACCGGTACTGGTCGAGCCAGCGCTCGTTGACCTGGCGATCGTGGCCGGGGAGCTGGAAACCGAAGAGCTTCCCGTCTGAGATCACCGCTACCAACGCCCCGAAAGTGGTGATGACGAGCGCCACTTCGAGGTCAGCGCCGATGCGTCTCCAACCCACTGCCAGAACGGACATCAATCCCCCCAGCATCGCGCCCCCGACCGTGGCTCCGAGCAGAAACCAGAGGGCAGTGACCCGGAAGCGGTTACCTCGTCCCTGCTCCTGGAGGGGAGTGATCACCGACAGCATCGACACCCCGCATGGCGACCAGGTGCTTCGCACCGCCGTGGTCACAGCCAGTAAGAGTCCAAGAACGAAGAGGAGGTTCACGAGTAAGAAGGAGCCTCGGGGTGATCGCTCAACTCAAAGCCCACCTGGTCAACGTAACACCAGTACCAACTTTCCCCCGGTTCGTAGGAGCGGACGATCGGGTGGCCCGTGGCATTGAAATGTGCCGAGGCGTGTCGCTCCGGGGATTGGTCGCAGCAGCCGACGTGGCCACAGGTTTGACAGGTGCGAAGATGAACCCAGGCGTGCTTGCCGGCGGCCAAACA
>JAICGW010000133.1 GCA_025922945.1 Acidimicrobiia bacterium
CCCCGGTCGACCGGGCTCGCAAAGCGGAGATCCTCACCGAGATCGCCCGTCGGGAGGGCATTGCCCTCGATCAAGTAGTGGCGATCGGTGATGGAGCCAACGACCTCGACATGCTGGCCACCGCCGGGCTCGGCATCGCCTTCAACGCCAAGCCAATTGTCCGCGACGCCGCCCACAGCGCCGTTTCTGTTCCCTACCTCGATGCCATCTTGTTCGTGCTCGGGATCCGCCGCGACGAGGTCGATTCGAGCGGGTCCCTTCCGACCGTCGAGGGCCTTCCACCGGTCTAGGTCCATCGCCGAAATTGCTCGTCGGGACCGGGAACCTATTGACTGAGTTCGGGGTCCAACCGATAGCAATGGAATAAATAGGTCACTTCGTATACTGCCAAACAGGTGGGCGCGTCAGGGAAGCAAGTCCAGGAGTAGTTGATGAGTCCGATCAATGAGGAATCATCTGAGCTGAGACGCCAGATGGCGGTCTTGGAGGACGAGGTGGTCAGCCTGCGCCGCCGACTGCAAGATGCTCCGCGGCGCGTGCAAGATCTCGAAACGCGACTTTCCGATTCGCAAGAGAAATTGAGCCGGGCCATCGCTCAAAACGATCGCCTGGCCACCGTCCTCGAAGAGGCGAGAGAGCAGCTCGCCGTACTGCGAGCCGAAGTCGACAAGCTCACCTCGCCCCCCAATAGCTTCGGCACCGTCACCAATGTCAACGACGATGGCACCGTCGATCTCATCTCGGGAAATCGCAAGCTGCGGGTCGCTGCTCAACCGAACGTCGAGGTCAAGCTCCTGCAAAAGGGTCAAGAGGTATTGCTCAACGAAAGCTTTTCGATCATCGATGTGCGTTCCTACGACCCCACCGGAGACGTGGTGCGGGTGCGAGAGCGTCTCGAGGACGGTCGCATTGTCGTCATCGCTCACACCGATGACGAGCGGGTGGTGTCGGTGGCCGATTCGATGCAAGACGTCAAGATTCGTGCCGGCGATTTCGTCCGCGTCGATCCGCGAGCTGGCCTGGTCATCGAGCGTCTTGCTCGACCCGAGGTCGAAGAGTTGGTCCTCGAAGAGATTCCCGACATCAGTTACGAACAGGTCGGCGGTCTCGCCAGTCAAATCGAGGACATCCGCGACGCGGTGGAATTGCCGTATGTCCATCGCGATCTCTTCGCCGACTACGGGCTGGTGGCCCCGAAGGGAATTCTGCTTTACGGCCCGCCTGGTTGTGGAAAGACCCTCATTGCCAAGGCGGTCGCCAACAGCCTGGCCAAGGCCGTGGCCGAGCGTACCGGCCAGCCCAACGCTCGCAGCTACTTCCTCAACATCAAGGGACCGGAGCTGCTCAACAAGTGGGTGGGGGAGACCGAGCGCCAGATCCGGCTCATCTTCTCGCGGGCCAAGGAGAAGTCGGAAGAAGGCGTGCCGGTGATCGTCTTCTTCGACGAGATGGACTCGCTGTTCCGCACGCGGGGGAGCGGCATTAGCTCCGACGTCGAATCCACCATCGTTCCCCAGCTCCTCTCCGAACTCGATGGGGTCGAATCCCTGAAGAACGTCATCGTGATTGGTGCCTCCAACCGCGAGGACCTGATTGATCCGGCCATCCTTCGCCCGGGTCGACTGGACGTGAAGGTCAAGATCTCCCGTCCCGATCCGGTGGCGGCGAGGGAGATCTTCAGCATCTATCTCACTCCGGAGGTACCACTCGATCCCGATGAGCTCGCTGCCGCCGAAGGCGATGTCGATCGGATGCTCTCGGAGATGATCGACTCGACCGTGGCGGCGATGTACTCCGATGGGGAGGAGAATCGCTTCCTGGAAGTGACGTACGCCAATGGCGATCGTGAAGTTCTCTACTTCCGCGACTTTTCCTCCGGGGCGATGATCGAGAACATCGTCCGCCGGGCCAAGAAAGACGCCATCAAGCGTCAGATTGCGGGGGGAACGAGCGGGATCAGGCGTGCCGACCTCCAGGCCGCCATCAAGCAGGAATTCCGTGAGCACGAGGACCTTCCCAACACCACGAACCCCGATGACTGGGCGAAGATCTCCGGCAAGAAGGGGGAGCGAATCGTCTACGTCCGCACTCTCATCTCCGGCGAGGGCGAAAGCCGCCAGATCGAAGCCGTCACCGGGGGCCAGTACCTTTAGGGAATGGCCATCCACAAGGTGCTCGGCACCGAGACCGAGTACGGGATCTCCGTCCGGGGGGCTCGGGATTTCAACCCTGCCCTGGCCTCGACCCAACTCGTCAACTCCTATCCCGGCCGGCGCGTGCGGGTGCAGTGGTCATATGAAGAAGAGTCACCGGGGCGGGATGCACGTGGCTTCGGACACGAGGGTTATGGGGTGGCCGATCCCGAGGGGGCGCTGGTCAACGCCGTTCTCTCCAATGGGGCCCGGCTCTACGTCGACCATGCCCATCCCGAGTTCTCGGGTCCTGAGTGCTTCGATCCCGTCGAGGCCACCCTCTATGACAAGGTCGGTGAACTGGTCATGCACCGGGCGGCCACCGCCGCCAGTGAGTTGCTTCCACCCGGGCAGCGGATGTCGATCTATAAGAACAACTCCGACGGCAAGGGCAACAGCTACGGCGCTCACGAGAACTACCTGCTGTCGCGGGAGACACCCTTTGGCGAGGTAATCCGCTTTGCCACCACCTTTCTCGTCACCCGGCAGATCTTTACCGGCGCCGGGAAGGTGGGTTCGGAGAACGGACGCCCCGAGGTTCCGTTTCAGCTCACGCAGCGCGCCGACTTCTTCGAGGAGGAAGTGGGACTCGAGACGACCTTGAAGCGGCCCATCATCAATACCCGCGACGAGCCCCATGGCGACCCCAGCAAGTACCGCCGACTCCACGTGATCATCGGCGACGCCAACCTCTCCGAGCCCCAGATCCTCCTCAAGATGGGGACGATGGCCCTGTTGCTCGCGGCCCTCGAGGACAGCGCTCTCCCCGACTCCCTCGATCTCGCCAATCCGGTCGACGCCTGCTGGCAGGTGAGCCACGACCTCGATCTGCATCGACCCCTCCCGCTCGATGACGGCGGTTCGGCCACCGCCCTCGAATTGCAGTGGCGATATCACGAGTGGCTCGGCAAGTACGTCGAAGCCGAAACCGATGACGAGCAGGCTCATGCGCTCATCGCCGCCTGGGGTCAGGTGTTGGCCGATCTAGAGGAAGACCCGATGCGGTGTGCCGATCGCCTCGACTGGGTGGCGAAGAAGCGGCTGCTCGAGGGTTATATCGAGCGTGATGGCCTGGGTTGGGACAATCCCAAGCTGCGCGCTCTCGATTTGCAATACCACGATGTCGATCCCGAGCGCAGTCTGCATCGAAGGCTGGTCGGGCGGGGGGCCATGCAGGGCATGTTCGGAGACGCCGAGCTGGCCAAAGCCGAAGTGGAACCACCCGAGCGAACCCGGGCGTACTTCCGCGGGCGTTGCGTCTCCCGGTTTCCGGGCTCGCTGGTGGCCGCCAACTGGGATTCGCTGGTGTTTGACACCGGCGAAACCCATCTCAAACGAATTCCTATGATGGAACCGCTGAAAGGTGACCGCTCCCGGGTGGGCGCCATTCTCGATTCGGCGGACGATGCGGCCGGATTGATTGCACTGCTTGGAGGACAATGATGGCTGAACGCGAACAGAGCCGTCGATCGAAGGAAGCCGAACAGGACACCGAAGAAGAGGCACTGCCGGTCGAGCGCGAGTCGGATGAAAAGCTCGACGAGCTCTTGGACGAGATCGATCAGGTGCTCGAGGAAAACGCTGAAGAATTCGTGCGCAATTACATCCAGAAGGGTGGCGAGTGACCAAGGGCCCGAGCCTGCCCCTCCTTTTTGACATCCCCAGCCCCGGATCCAGCTTCAGCGACCTCTTAAAGACCCTCGGTCACACAACTCCTTTGGAGCTGCCAAAAGAGCCTCACCAGTTGCGGACCCCGGAGGGGACCACGGTTCTCGCCCTCCGCTACCAGGAGGGAGTGGTGATGGTGGGCGACCGCCAGGCCACCGAGGGGAATCAGGTGGCCCATCGTCAGATCCGCAAGGTCTTTCCCTCCGACATGTTCTCTGCCGTGGCCATTGCCGGTACGGCCGGTTTGGCAATCGAGATGGTCCGCCTTTTCCAGGTGGAGCTCGAGCACTACGAGAAGATCGAGGGTTCCCGGCTCTCACTCGAAGGAAAGGCGGTTTTCCTCGCCCGTCTGGTCCGTAATCAGCTGCCGATGGCCTTCCAAGGTCTGGTTGTGGTCCCGCTCTTCGCCGGCTATGACCAGCTCACCGGCCGGGGACGGCTCTACACCTACGACGTGGTCGGGGGCCGATACGAGGAGAACGACTTCGGCTCGACCGGTTCCGGCGCCAGCCTCGCCAAGTCCTACCTGCGGAGCACCTTCCGCGAGGGTCTGGATGAGCCGAGTGCAGTCGACGTGGCGGTGGGGGCCCTGGTGGCTGCCGCCCAGGAGGACACTGCCACCGGCGGTCCGGACCTGCGACGAGGGATCTTTCCCACCGTCGTCGTCATCGATGCCGAAGGAGTGCGAGAGCTGTCCGACGATCAGGTCAAGCCTTCCGCCGAGAAAGCGGTGGCTTCGATCCGATGAGCTTCAACTTTTACGTCCCCGCCGAACAGCAGGTTCGCGATAAGGCCGAGTTCGCTCGCAAGGGCATCGCTCGCGGTCGGTCGATCGCCGCTCTTGAGTACGACAACGGTGTCTTGCTCCTAGCCGAAAACCCGTCGACGGCGCTGCGCAAGATCAGCGAGGTCTACGACCGGATCGCCTTCGCTGGCGTCGGCCGCTACAACGAGTTCGAGATGCTCCGCAAGGCAGGGATTCGCCAGGCCGATCTGATGGGCTACCTCTACAGCCGCGAGGATGTCACCGCCCAGGCCGTAGCCACTGGCTTTGCGGAGGCGCTGGGGGCCATCTTCTCCCGCGAACAAAAGCCGTACGAAGTCGAGGTGCTGGTGGCCGAGGTCGGCGATCCCAACCGGCTCTATCGGGTGAGCTACGACGGCACCCTCTACGACGAGCGCCAGGTGGCAGCTATCGGCGGCAAGGCCGACGTCCTGGTGGAAAGCTTGCGTCAAGGTTGGACCGAGGGCATGACTCTCGACGACGCCCTTGCTCATGGCCAGGCAGCGTTCGCCACCGCCGAGGGCCGGCCGCTCGAAGGTTGGGAAGCC
>JAICGW010000134.1 GCA_025922945.1 Acidimicrobiia bacterium
ACCATCTTGCAGCCGAGAGCGAGGAGAGGGAGGGTGCCGAATCCGAACCGCTCGGCGCCGAGCAGAGCCGCCACCATGACGTCGCGGCCGGTTCTGAGGCCACCGTCGGTCTCGAGGAGCACTCGCGAGCGAAGACCATTTGCGACCAGCACCTGGTGGGCCTCGGCCAGGCCCAGCTCCCACGGAGCTCCGGCGTGTTTGATCGACTCGAGGGGGGAAGCTCCGGTGCCCCCTTCCATGCCCGAAATGAGAATGGCGTCAGCCTGGGCCTTGGCCACACCAACCGCCACCGTTCCCACCCCGGGCTCGGAAACCAGCTTCACCGAGACCCGCGTCGAGGGTTTGAAAGCCTTGAGGTCGAAGATCAGCTGAGCCAGGTCCTCGATCGAGTAGATGTCGTGATGGGGAGGGGGCGAGATCAGGGTCACACCCGGTTCGGTGTGGCGGAGGCGGGCAATTTCCTCTGAGACCTTGTGGCCCGGGAGCTGGCCACCTTCCCCCGGTTTCGAGCCCTGAGCCATCTTGATCTGGAGCTCTTCGGCCGATGCCAGATATTCGGGGGTCACGCCGAAGCGGCCGGAGGCGACTTGCTTGATCGCCGAGTTGCGCGGAGTCCCAAACCGCTCGGAGCCCTCGCCGCCTTCGCCCGAATTGGAGTAGCCGCCGATCTGATTCATGGCTTCGGCCAACGCCTCGTGCGCCTCCTTCGAGAGCGCTCCCATCGACATCGCCGACGCCACGAAGCGGCGCATGATATGGGAAGCGGGTTCGACCTCATCGAGGGGAATCGGTTTGCGCCCGACGAACGTGAGCAGGTCCCGGATCACCGACGGCGGACGATTTTCGATATGGGCGACATAGGTCTTCCACTCCTCCATCGACCCCGCCCGCACCGCCTTCTGCAAGGCGAGGACCGTCCCGGGACTCGTGATGTGAAGGGTTCCCCCACCGCGGTGTTTGTAGAAGCCGCCCGGGGACTCCTCGCCGGCGCCGTAGCCGCGATGAAGCTGGAGGACCCGTCGTCCCAGATCGGTAAAGCCCAGGCCTCGGAAACGCCGGGGGGCGGTCCGGAACGAGACCTCGCATACCTCTTCCGCCAGTCCGATCACCTCGAAGAGCTCAGATCCGCGATAGGCCGAGACAGTGCAGATGCCCATCTTCGACATGACTTTGAGAAGCCCGTTCTGCAGGGCCGATCGATAGTTCTCTTGCGCCACCACCGGATCGACGTTGACGAGGCCCGAGTCGGCCAATGCCCGCACCTGGTCGATGGCCAGGTAGGGGTTGAGGGCGGAGGCGCCAGCGGCGATCAACATCGCTAGATCATGGGAATCTCGGGACTCGCCCGAGACCACGATCATCGACGCCTTGATCCGTATCCCCGCCTCGATCAGGGCGTGGTGGATCGCCCCCACTGCCAGCACCATCGGGATCGGAGCATTGGCTTCGTCCACCTCTCGATCCGAGAGAATGATGAGCGAAGCGCCTCCCTCGACCGCCTCGACCGCGTCGGCGGCGAGGCGCCGCAGAGCCGGCTCGAGACCCTCGGGGCCGTCGGCCGCGGGCCAGGTGGCCGCAATCCAGTATGAGAAGAAACTGGGATCGGGCGAGCGGGCGATCGATTCCAACTCGGCGTCGGAGAGAATCGGCGACGAAAGTTCGACGAGGTGAGCGGTGGAGTTTTGCTCGGAAAGCATCGACGCCCGTCGGCCCATGTAGGTGCGAAGCGACATGACCATCTGCTCTCGGATCGGGTCCATGGGCGGATTGGTGACCTGGGCGAAAAGCTGATGGAGAAAGTGGGTGACCCGGCGCGGCTCGTCAGAAAGCGCGGCTAGAGCGGTGTCGTTTCCCATCGAGCCGGTCGGAGTCTTTCCCTCGGCCATCTCAGCCAGGATCAGCCGTCGCTCTTCCTGGGTGTACCCGAAAACCCGACAGAGCGCCCCGGCGTCGAACCGGTCGTCGGCCAGCTTGTCGAAAGGATGCTGGATGTAGAAGGTCTCGTTACCGATCCACTCTTCGTAGGGCGCCTGTGCGGCGAGGGAGTCCTTGAGCTCCTGGTCAAAGATGACCCGGCCCTCCTGCCGATCGAAGAGGATCACCTCGCCGGGACCGAGCTGTCCGGTCTGGATTGCCTGTGCCTCCTCCTCGGGACAGACCCCAGCCTCGGATGAAACCAGGACCAGGTTGGGAGTGATGGTCCACCGCGCCGGGCGCAAACCGTTCCGATCCATGAAGGCGGCGAGGTTGATGCCGTCGGTGGCTGCAACTCCCGCCGGTCCGTCCCAGGGCTCGGTCAGAAACGCGTGATATTCGGAGAAGGCGCGCCGCGCCGGCGAGAGGTCGACGACGTTCTCCCACGCCGCCGGGATCAGAAGTTCCTTTACGTGAGGAAGCGTGCGGCCCGTGAGCAGCATCAATTCGAAAAGGTTGTCGAGCGAACCGGAATCAGATTGATCTGGCTGCAGGAAGGGAGTCAGATCCTCGAGCCGATCGCCCCAGGTGGTCGAGGTCGCCACCCGCTCTCGCGCTCGGCTCCAAGAGCGGTTGGAGTTGATCGTGTTGATCTCGCCGTTGTGGGCCAGCACCCGAAATGGTTGGGCGATCTCCCAGGAAGGGAAGGTGTTGGTGGAGTAGCGCTGGTGAAAGATGGCGAAGGCGGTCTCAAAGTCGACATCGGCCAAGTCCCAATAGAAATCGGCGATGTGCCGGGGAAGGAAAAGTCCCTTGTAGACAACCGTGCGAGCCGAAGACGAGACCACGCTGGTTCCATCCGGCAGTTTGCGCTCAGCCTTCTTACGAGCCAGAAAGAGACGTCGCTCAAACTCGGTGTCGTCGACCTCGTCGGGTGCCGCCACCAGGGCTTGTTCGACGACCGGAAGCAGCTCTAGGGCCCGTCGGGACAAAACCCCGGGATGAATTGGCACGGGGCGGAAGGTGAGAAGCCGGAGCCCTTCGCCTTCGATGGCTTCACCGATAACCGTCCGCGAGAGATCCGATTCGGTCCGAGAGAGAAATAGCGAGAGCACACCGAGCCGACCCGGGGGCGGTGGATCGATCCGGCGGGTTTCGAGTTCGCGGGCCAGCAGACGATGTGGGACCTGGGTGAGAAGGCCACAGCCATCACCAGTTCCGTCGGCGGCGATCGCTCCCCGATGCTCAAGTCGCCCGAGGCATTCGACAGCCAGCTTGGTCAGGCGATACGAGGGCCGCAGATCCCGGGCAGCAACAAAACCGACGCCACAGGCGTCGTGCTCGAAGCGAGGGTCATAGAGAGGCGGCTTCCACATGGAAGCGAGGCAGTCTATGAACCAAGTCCGGCGCTAGCGTGCGGCTGTGCGTCTGACCCCTCCCAGTACCGGAACATTCACCCTCTCGGTCCTGGCCATCGTGGCCGGGATCGCCACCCATTACGGCTACATCAGCGTCCTCGAGCCTTATGAGTTCGCGCTCTTGGCGGGCGGAGCTGCTCTGCTGATAGTCGGAGTGGTTTTCCGCAAGCTCTAGCCATGCCCCTTCTGGTGGTCGGGGCCGACCACGCCATCGGCGAAGCCATCGTCCGCCAGACCGTGGCCCCCGACCGCGAGGTGAGGGCCTTCGTCACCGATCCGGTGAGGGCCGCCGAGCTCAAGAGCTTGGGGGCCAAGGTGGCGATCGGAGATCTCAGCGATGAGGGCCACATCGCCGCCGCGGCGACGCGCTGTTTCGCCATCGCCTTCGTGCTCGATGCCATCGTCGACGGGCGGGAACTGTCGTTCGCAGACGAGAAGGCAGTGCCGGGATCGTGGGCGGCGGCCGCCCGGGCGGCGGGAGTGAGGAGAGTTATCTGGGTCGGCGCAGAGGGCCCCGAGGTGGGGATATCCGAAGTGGCGACCGTCGGCGTGGCCGATCGAGCGCCGAGCGACATCGCCGCTGAGGTGGCCGAACTCGACGATCGGGAGACGCTCTGACGGTTCTCTGGGCTGGGAGATAGGTACCGCCTATCTGCGAACCCTGGGTTCGCATAAACCAGAGATCCCGGGTGCTGAACACCCGGGATCTCTTGTTGTTGGCCCCGTGTTAGCCACTGAGGCCCCGCCCGCTTCATCAGCACCCGTACCCCCACGACCTAGAGGTCACTCCCTGGCTACAGGCTGTAGGCGTGGCCTTGTGTATCGGCCGGGCAGTGTTTTTCCTTGAATGGCCAGACCAGCGGGCTAGTCCGGGCTTGCTCCTCCCCCGGATTCGGGTTAGGTTTTTCGCCGCCTTCCGGGCCGGTGCGTCGGGAGGGCTGAATTGCAAAGAATTTCCTAGCAAAGAGGTCTTGTCGATGCCGGCGCTGGTCAGACGACGCGATTTTCTCAAGGTCCTAGCGGGATCAGCCCTCGTGAGCCAGATCCCGGGCGTCGCCTGGGCGGCTCGCCCGCCCCTGCAGCTGGTCTTCCCCCAGGATCCACTGGTGACCTGGTTCGAGCCCACCTACGGGGCAATGAAGCCCGACGGTCGCCGACATCTCGGTATCGACTTGATGGCCCCCAAGCTCACTCCCGTTTACGCCATTGCCGACGGGGTGGTCAACCGGATCGCCCAGAGTCCGCGGGCCGGCCGATATCTGATCGTGGATCACAACGACGGATGGCAGAGCTGGTACCTCCATCTCAACAATGATTCCCGCCGCGACAACGGGAAGGCAGGATGGGGATGGACCGTAGCCGATGGGATCGACGAAGGCTCGGCTGTTGTCGGCGGCACCCAGATTGCCTTTGTTGGAGATTCGGGCAACGCCGAGGGAACGCTCTCTCACACCCACTTCGAGCTCCACCTCGGCTCACGGACCGTAAACCCTTATCCCTACCTCATCGATGGGCGGCGGGCGGCCTTGGAGAGGATCGAGGCGGAACGAGTCCAGGCGGCCGTCGAGGAGCTCTGCCGCTACCGGGACAGCAATCCCGGTGTCGATCTCCAAATGTGTCCCAGCGACTTCGTCTTCGTTCCCCGGGCGCGACCGGGGCTTGAGGAGATTCTCTAACCGAGAGTCCGCAAGAATTCGATCAGGCTGGCCTCGTCGACCGCCTTGAACGTCTCCATTCCCAGTTCGCGGGC
>JAICGW010000135.1 GCA_025922945.1 Acidimicrobiia bacterium
GTTTCTGAGTTCGCCGAGATGGACGAGATGCGCGACCGGGCCCAGGCGATCCGTCATCGAGTGCTCGCCGATCTCAGCGGATACGTCGAGCAGTTCACCGCCTCCGTCGAGCGAGTGGGGGGAAGGGTCCATCGGGCTGCCGACTCCGAGGCGGCTCGAAAGATCATCAGCGAATTGGTGGCGGATCGGATGGGTGCGCCGATCATTAAGTCGAAATCGATGGCCACCGAGGAGATCGGTCTCAATCACCACCTCGAAGCACTCGGCCACGAAGTGGTGGAGACCGATCTCGGTGAATTCATCATCCAGCTGGCGGCCGAGCCCCCTGTCCACATCATCGCTCCCGCCCTCGATCGCACCCGTCACGAGATCGGCCAGCTCTTTTCCGACCAGCTCGGGGTTCCCTTCACCTCGGTGCCGACGGAGCTGAACCAGATCGCCCGGCTTCATCTGCGGGAGATCTTTTTGCGAGCGGGGGTGGGCATCACCGGCGTCAACTTCGGAGTTGCGGCGACCGGTTCTGTTGTCACCGTCACCAACGAAGGCAACGGCCGACTCACTTCCACGACCCCGCCGCTTCATATCGCAGTGATGGGGATCGAGCGTCTGGTTCCCGACCTGGCTGATCTCGAAGTGATGCTCGAGGTCCTGGCTCGGTCTGCGACCGGGCAAAGGCTCAGCGTCTACACCAATATCCTCACCGGGCCGCGTCGAGCAGGTGAGCCCGATGGACCGGATCGCCTCGAGGTGGTCATCCTCGACAATCGACGGACCAGCCTGCTCGGCACCGAACTCGAGGAAGTGCTGGGGTGCATTCGCTGTGGCGCCTGCCTCAATGCCTGCCCGGTATATCGCCACGCCGGTGGCCGCAGCTATGGCTCGGTCTATCCGGGACCGGTGGGAGCGGTTCTCTCTCCGGCGTTGTTCGGGCTCGAGCAGTTTGGCGATCTCGCCTATGCCTCAACTTTGTGTGGGGCATGTCTTGAGGTGTGCCCGATCCGGATTGATCTCCCGCGTATGCTCCTCTTCCTTCGCCAGCAGGCGGCGGCGACCCACCTCCCCCCAAACGTTGCCCGGGGCGTGCGTTACTTCACCGTCCTGGGAACTCGCCCGGCCCTCTGGCGTGGTGGCGTTCGCTTGGCCTCTGCCCTGCGTCGCCTCGGACCGCGCTGGATCACGCGCATGCCCGGAGCGGGGCGAGGCTGGACTTCGACCAGGGACCTCCCTTGGCGACGATGAGTGTGGTCGGAGAGTTTGTCGAACGGCTGGCGGCCGTGGATGGATTTGCTCATGGGCCGATGCCGGCACCGAATGCCATGGCCACCGCGATCGACCTCTCGGGAGATCCGGGTGTGTATCTCGGTTGGGACGACGTCGGCGTCCCCCGCATGCATCAATCGCTGCAAGCGGTCGGATGGAGACGCCTCGAGCACACCATCTCAACTGAGAATCGTCTCACCGAGCAACAGCGCATGTCTGAGGTGACCCTGGGCATCACCGGAGCCGATGGTGCCATCGCCCGATCAGGATCGATCGCCCTCCGCTCGGGACCGGGCCGCCCCCGGATGGCCTCTCTGATTGCGGGGACCCACATTGCCTTTCTCTCGGTCAATCGAGTCTTCCCAACCCTGTTCGATCTATCGCTCCAAAGGCTGGACCCGGCCTCGGTTTCGAACGTGGTCTTGATCACGGGGCCCTCTCGGACCGGTGATATCGAACAACAGCTAAACCTCGGGGTCCACGGACCGAAGCAACTACATGTCATCCTGCTTAGTGACTGACAGATGTCCCTAGCGCGACCGCCCCAGCAAGTACGACTTGGCTTTGGGCCGATCCTTGTTCGAATCCTCGGCCTCTCCCTTCTCTTTGCGGTCCTCGGGGCAATGGTTTGGTCGTACCTGGCGGCAAGCTCGGCCGATCGCTATGAGGTGCTCACTCCCACTGCCGACCCTCCAGGTGAAATCGTCACCCTCACCAACGGCCAACCAATCCACTATCGATCGATCGGTTCCGGGGCGCCTGCCCTCCTCATCCATGGCTTCGACTTGGCCGGTGGCTACCAATGGCTCGCGCTGGCTGAGGAGCTGTCGGGCTATCGCTTGCTGATTCCTGATCAAGTCGACTTCGGCTACAGCGGACGTCCAGCTCGCAATGGGCAGGTGCACACCATCTTTGGTCGGGCGGAGACGATGCTGGCGTTCCTCGAGGAGCTCGAGGTCGAGACCGCGGCGGTGATCGGTGCCGGCATGGGTGGTGCGGTGGCCGCCCAGATGGCGGTCAACAACTCCGATTCCATCAACCGATTGGTTCTGATCGGAGCCGAGATTTACGGTCCTGCCGAGGATTGGACCGCCACCTTTTATGGGCTGCCGGTGGTGGGGAAGGCGCTGAACTTCACCAGTTACGGCGGAGGCAGCCGGGGGGCGATCAACTACGAGCGCGAATGCGCCACCGGCGGTTTCTGCCCAACTCCCGAGGACCACAACGCGCGGCAGATCGGTGCCGCCATGGCGGGGACTTCAGACGCCTTGGCCGCCATGTCGGCCACTCCGGGAGCAGCAACGGTTCCCGCCGATCTACCGCGGATCGGCGTTCCGACGCTCGTCATCTGGGGGGATGCCGATCAGGTCACGCCACTAGACGAGGGACGCCGTCTTGGCGAAGAGATCGAAGGGGCCACTGTGGAGGTCATCCCTGGGGCCGGGCATCAACCCCATCGTCAGGACCCGGCGGCTACGGCCGAGCGGATCGCGGCGTTCCTCGCCTCCTAGCCGGCCATAACGCTTACAGGTTTCCGCGGGCCGCCTGATCGCGTTCGATCGCCTCGAAAAGCGCTTTGAAGTTTCCCTCGCCGAAGCCGGTAGCACCCCGCCGTTCGATGAACTCGAAGAAAACCGTGGGCCGGTCCTGGAGCATGCGAGTGAAGATCTGCAGCAAGCCTCCCCCCTCATCGGTGTCGGCCAAGATGTTGAGCCGCTTCATCTCCTCGCGATCGACGTCCATGTCACCGAGGCGATCGCCGACATCGGCGTAGTACGTATCGGGCACGTTCATCATCATGAGACCGCGGTCACGTACCTCGGACACCGTCGTGAAGATGTCGTCCGTGAGGATGGCGATGTGCTGGACGCCGGGTGATCGATAGAAGTCGAGATACTCCTCGATCTGGCTCTTCCGACGACCGCTGGCCGGTTCGTTGATCGGCATCTTGATCAAACCGCTGCCATCCCAGACCACCTTCGACATCAACGCCGAATACTCGGTCGAGATCTGTTCGTCGTCGAAGTGTCGGAGCAGAACAAAACCGAACACGTCCTCGTAGAAGGCAACCCAACGATCCATCTCTCCGAGGCCGACGTTGCCGACCACGTGGTCGATTCTCTGCAGACCGATCGGTTGGGCGACGGTGTCTTCGAAGGGAGCGAAATCCGGCGGCGGCCAAGTGAGATCGGATTGGACCAGGGAGTGGATCGTCTCCCCGTAGGTCTGGATTCCCGCCCGGGCCCAGGTCTTGGTTTCCCCTTCCACCGTCTCCGGTTTGTAGGCCGCCTCGGCTCCGCGGGCCAGGGCCTGCTCGAAGGCGGCTTGGGCGTCGGGGACGGCGAGAGCCACGTCGTGAACTCCGGGCCCGTGCTCCATGACGTGTCGGCTGATGGGGTGGTCGGGAAACAGAGCGCCGGTGATGATGAAGCGGGCTTCGTTCTGACGGAGGGCCCAGGAGGCGGTCTCGCGGACACCGGTCTCGGGACCCCGGTAGCCCTCGATCGCAAAACCCATCAACGAGCGGAAGAATTGAGCCGACTGGTAGGCGTTGTCCGTCCAGAACTCGACGTGATGGAATCCGTTCAGCGGAAACGGATCGGAGGGCGTCCCACCCCGGCTCATCGGCTACTCCTTCTTAGGGGTTCGGCGATCTGAGGCTAGTGATACCGACGATTTTCGGAACACGCTTTGCGATCGCGACCATCGCCAGCAGCGACACGATCACTGCGATGGGCCACCATTCCTCGAGCCGAGGAATGGCGAGAAGCGGTAGCAAGCCAATGGCGGAACCAACCAACCGAGCCAGCGGTAGCTGCTCGGGTCGCCGTGGCACGAGGAGCGCCGGTCCCATCAACAGGTTCAAGGCGAGGCCCACCAATAGCCCCAAGGCGGCGCCGATCACAGCCCCTGCGACCACCCCGAGCATTGCCCCGATCGTGCCGTAGATGATGAAGGCGGCCATCACCTCGATTCCTACGGAGTCGAAAAGGAGAAAAGCGGCGACGACCATTCCGACGGTGCCTCCGGCGAGAGCTCCCATTCCCGACCCGGCGGCGATGGCTCTCGACACGGTCGACATCACGACCGCCCCAAGGCGCCTTCGAAGAGGGCGGCGAGTGAGGCCATGGCGTCGAAGACGGGGTCAGCTTCGGATTGGGTGGGGTCGAGTCGTTCCATCAACTCGATGCCGAGAAACACTGCGGCGATGGCATAGGCCGCTTCCCGTCGGGGGATCAGGTCCTGGAGGGGACTTCCCTCCAGTCCCCGGTTCAGGGCCTCCTCGACCAGGTCGATCCATCCCCGGAATCCGGCCAGAACCGCTTGGCCCATCTCGGGATCGGAGGCAGCCGCCGCCATCATCTGGGTGACGATCGTGACCGAGCCGGTGCGCTGGTCATCGGCATGAAGACGACGAGCGATCTCAACCAGATCGGATAGGGAAGTGGACTTGGTCGCCGCCTCTTTGTACTTGGAGACCTGGCGGGCTGAGGACGAGGCCGCAGCCTCGATCAAGAGACGGTTGACGCTCCCGAAGTGATAGAAGATCAACGCCTGATTGAAGCCACCGGTGGCGGCGATGGCCCGGGCGCTGGTGCCGACAATGCCGTTGGTCCGCAAGGTCTCCAGTGCCGCATCCATGATGCGTTGCTTGGTGGTGGGCTCGTCAGTGGGCATGGGGCTCCTTGCGTTCGCACCAGGAGCATTCCACGTCCGCTCCCACCGGGGCGCCGAACCGTTTCCGGTTCTTCGAGACCAGGTA
>JAICGW010000136.1 GCA_025922945.1 Acidimicrobiia bacterium
CCAAATGTGTCCCAGCGACTTCGTCTTCGTTCCCCGGGCGCGACCGGGGCTTGAGGAGATTCTCTAACCGAGAGTCCGCAAGAATTCGATCAGGCTGGCCTCGTCGACCGCCTTGAACGTCTCCATTCCCAGTTCGCGGGCAGCCTTGAGATTGGGACCGAGGTCATCGATCATCAAGGCCTGGGGGGCCTCGACCTCGAGTCCCTTCAGGGTCCGAACGAAGATCTCCCGATCCGGTTTGCGAACTCCTTCTCGCCAGGATTCGACCACCAGGTCGAAGTAGGTATGGAGGTGAGTGTCGGGCAAGCTCTGCCAGCTGTTGGTAAGGGCGGCGACCTTGTAGCCGGCCGTACGTAGCCGACCGACCTCAGCAAGCACCGCAGGACGCGCCTTGGCAAATGCCCCAATCTGAGCGAGGAGAACGGCGGCTTCGACGACGACGCCTTCGGCGGCCAACTCCGCTTCGAGCAGATCGCAGAAGGCGGCAAAGTCGATTTCGCCGCGCTCGTGCCTTCCCCAAGCGCCTTCATCACCCCGACTGGCTACGTGTCGATTAATGGTGCCACTCGGAATCCGGTTCTCTTTTTCGTAGGCGGCGATCACCTCCAGCGGTGACTCGAGCACGACTCCGCCAAGATCGAAAATCAGCGCCCGCAGGGTCACGACAGGCTGAGTCGATAACGGAGCAAATCGGCCTGTTCGTCGAGCATCTGCTTGGCGACCGTCAAACGGGTCCGGGAATCGGGAGCCTCGAGCAATTTTTGCTGGTCGATGGCCGCCAGTGGACTGAGGGAGGAAAGTTGGAACGAGGCGGCGATCGGATCTTCGGCGAAGTCGAGTTTCAGGGCGGCGACATTTGCACCTATCTCAGAGGCGAGCGCGAGCACCGTGCGCAGGGAGATCAGCGCTTCCTCCAACTCTTGCGATGAATCGCAAACCTCCTCGGTTAACTCCTCGACATCGGCCTCGGGATGCGGATCGTCGGGCAACCACTCCTGGACCCGAATTCGGTTCATTCCCACCACCACGATGGCCCGGTCGTTGGAGGCGCCGATCGGAGACATCGCCACCACCTTCACTCTGCTCCCCACGTCAAAGCGGACATCGTCGCCCCCAACCTCGTGTCCGCGTTCGATCAGCACGATCCCGAACTGACCGTCGGCCCGCATGACCCGGTCGAGCAGTCGTTGATAGCGCGTCTCAAATATCCGCAACGGCACCGCGGTACTGGGAAATACCACCGAATTGAGTGGAAACATGGGGAGTCTCATCGCCGCTTCCTTACCGTGAAACGAAGGCGGTCAACCACCTCGTTGTCAAGGGTGATCACGAACGAATAATCGCCGGCCGCCTCAAAGGTGAGGTTGTTGAATGTGAACGAGCGCAAGATCCCGAGATCGGGACGATCCATGGCATCTCTGCGTCCGACGTTGACGACGTGGCTGACGTCATTCGGTAGCAGGCGACGGCCGTCGGCATCGACCAGATCGACGCCCACCCGAATTTGGTTCGAGGGCGAGCTCCACGGAATCCGCACTCGCAGGCCGATCGCCATGGAATGGTGCCGGGCCGGGAAGCCCGAAACAAAAAGAGTGTCCCAGCCTCCACCGAGGACGTAGAGCTTTCCGCCTACGGCCTGAACTGAGTCCGCTAGCAATGCGAAGTCCACCGCTGGCGAGATCGCCTCGGGCTCGATTTCCACCGCGTGCGAGTCTACGAATTTGCCCAGGCAAGCCCTCGCATGTCTAACTTCGGTGTCCCCTGACAGGAGAGCAGTATGGCCGAGACGGTCCCTGAGGTCGCACCCGCGACAGGCAAGCTTGGAATCCTCACCCCGGGGATGGGCGCCGTGGCCACCACTTTCTACGCGGGCACGCTCTCGATCAGAAAGGGCTATTCGCAACCGATCGGCTCGCTCACCCAGATGGGCCATATCCGCCTCGGAAAGCGAACTGAAAAGCGCAATCCCATGATCAAGGATTTCGTGCCGCTGGCCGGGCTGGACGACCTCGAGTTCGGCGGGTGGGATCCCTATTCAGACGATGCTTACACCTCGGCGATGAAGGCCGGTGTCCTTCAGCCAGCTCATCTGGAGGCGATCGGGGAAGAATTGCGAATGATCCAGCCGATGCCGGCGGTGTTCTCGCCGGATTGGGTGAAGCGCCTCGAGGGATACGACCAGGTCAAGGACGCCCGCACGAAGATGGATCTGGCCGAATTGTTGATGGAGGACATCGAGCGTTTCCGGACGCAGCACGAGTGCGAGCGACTGGTGATGATCTGGTGCGGATCGACCGAGGTCTACCGCGAGCCCGCGGCGGTTCACCAGGACCTGGAGGCGTTCGAGAAGGGGCTCAAGATCTCCGACCCCAATATCGCCCCCTCACAGATCTACGCCTACGCAGCCCTCCAGGCCGGAGTGCCTTTTGCCAACGGAGCTCCCAATCTCACGGTCGACTTCCCGGCGATGATGGAGCTCGCCAATCTCCGCGGCCTTCCGATCTGTGGCAAGGACTTCAAGACCGGCCAGACGCTCATAAAGACCATGGTCGCCCCCGGACTCAAGGCTCGGATGCTGGGTATCAAAGGGTGGTTCTCGACCAACATCCTCGGAAACCGCGATGGGGAGGTGCTCGACGACCCCGAGAGCTTTAGGTCGAAGGAGGTCTCCAAGCTTGGGGTGCTGGAGACGATCCTCCAACCCGAGGTTTATCCCGATCTCTATTCCGATCTCTATCACGTCGTCCGCATCAATTACTACCCACCTCGGGGTGACGACAAAGAGGGGTGGGACAACATCGACATCGTCGGATGGATGGGGTATCCGATGCAGATCAAGATCGACTTCCTCTGCAAGGACTCGATCCTGGCGGCGCCCATCGTCTTGGACCTAGCGCTATTTCTGGATCTGGCCGCTCGCGCAGGAAAGAGCGGCGTCCAGGAGTGGCTCTCGTTCTATTTCAAGAGCCCGCAAACCGCTCCCGGGCTTTACCCGGAAAACGACCTCTTCATCCAATCGACGAAGCTGAAGAACAACCTCCGCGCTCTCATGGGCGAAGAGCTCATTACCCACCTCGGCACCGAGTACTACGAGGAATAGAAAGAAGCCCCGCCAGAGCGGGGCTTCTTTCGTTGGAGCTATTGGTCTCAGGGGATCTGGATGATCCGATCCTGGGGACCGGGCGGTACCGGTGAATTGACTTCGAAGTAGGCGACCAGAGCATCGAGGTCGACATCGCCGCCAAGCCGCTCCGTGCCTCCGATGAGAACGCTGAATCCGTCTCCGCCGTCGGCCAGGAAGCTGTTCACCGTTACCCGGTAGGAGGCGGCGAGATCGATGGGCGTCCCGTCGATCATGATCGAGGCCGGATCAACCTTGGATCCGACGGGCGCCGACAGGCTCCAGCTGTATGTGAAACCCTCGGAGACCTGGAGGATGGTGTTTCCGTCCGCTCGGAACTGTTGCTCGAGCAATGCCTCGATTTGGGTTCCGGTCAAAGTCATGGTGACCAGGCTGTTGCCAAAAGGTTGCACGGCAAACGCTTCGCCATAGGTGACGTTCCCGTCGCCTTCTCCCACCGGACTGCCGGCGAAGATGAACCCATCAGAGGTACGGATTCCTCCCGGGTTCATAAAGGCGACGACCGCTCCCCCAGTTGCTGGATCGGTCGTTGCCGCTAGCTGGGCATCGGCGATGACGTCGCCGACCGCCGCTTCTCCGGCCGCGTTGTAGATCTCGGGAATGGCGGCCGTAATCGAACCAATCACTGCGTTGGCCAGGGGTGCCGAAAGCTCGTCGTATTTGTCGATCAGCGAGGTGAGATCGGCAGCCGGATCGACTGCACTCTGGAAGGTCGGAACGTTGTCGATCGAAACGACCTTCATTTCCCCTGACCGGGAGTTCAGCCTGACATCTATGTCGGTGTAGAGCCGGCCGTTGTTGTCGGCCATGGTCACCCACGTGTTACCGATCTTGCAGACGAACTCGTCGTTGACGTGACCGGCAATCACCAGATCGACCGCAGGATGGAAGCCGGTGACGATCGATCGCAACGGATCGGTCAACCCGTCCGCGCAATCGTCGCCCTCTGGGCCACCGCTCGAAAAGCCGCCTTCGTGCAGAAGCACCACGATTGATTTCACTCCCTGCGCGGTCAGCTCCGGTATCAGTGCATTGACGGTCTCAACCTCGTCGTGGAACGTCAGCCCCGCCACGCCGGAAGGCGTGACGATGGTCGGCGTTCCCTCCAGGGTCATGCCGATATAGGCGACCTCAACGCCCTCATAACTCTCTATCACGTAGGGAGGAAACAGGGTCTCGCCGGTGGCGTTGACGGTTACGTTGGCGGACGTGTATTGAAAATCGGCGCCGGCGAATCCGTCGCCGTCGAGGCACCCATCGATCGGATGACAGCCACCCTCTTGCATCCGAAGCAGCTCCGCCGGGCCCTCGTCGAACTCGTGGTTTCCTACCCCGGCGATGTCGAGGCCGATCAGATTCATCGCCTCGATTGTCGGCTCGTCATGGAAGAGCGCCGAGATGAGCGGTGAGGCGCCGATGAGATCACCGGCCGAGACCACCACTGAATTGCGCACCCCTTCCTCAGCTTCCCGGATATGGGAGGCGAAGAAATCTGCTCGCCCGACCGGTTGACTCAGCCACAACTGATCGGGGACCGGAGCGATGGCCCCGTGAAAGTCGTTGATCGCCAGGATCTGCAACTCGACAAAGGGTGGCTCGCCCTTGCTATTGGGATTGTCGGGCTGAGCTCCGACTGGCGCGGCGGCAAAAACCAACAGCACCGCGACCATCAAGAGCAAATTCCTCGCGAACCTGTGACGTTTGTGCATCGCATCTCCTCCACTCGGGCCCGGTGAGGGCGCTATCCCGTGGCCACCATAGGCCGATTTCGACGGCCAACCCCCAGAAGAACTAGACAGCAGTGCGCGTACAGGCGACGTCGGCCGGAACGAACAAGGTTTCGATCGAAGCCAATTGTTCTTCGCTGGCTGCCG
>JAICGW010000137.1 GCA_025922945.1 Acidimicrobiia bacterium
CAGACCCTGGCCGAGGCCACCGCTCAGTTGACCGGCGACTACGCCCAGAGCGTGGCCGAATACGACCACATCGTCACCCACATCCTGGAGATGGCTGACACCCTCTCCGCCGGCATCATCTCCCAGTTCCCCGATCGGTTCTAGACCCACCTCTGATGCCCGGTCGCCACTGGCGACCGGGCATCACTCAGGAGCATCTCCTATGACGACAACCACACTCCCGACAAAAGAAACCGCCCTCGTCCAGGTTCTCTCCCTCGTCGCCGCGCTCTCCGCTTTCGCCGGCGGACTAATCCATTTCAAGGTGATCGGCGATCACCCTGACTTCGCAGTGGTTGCTGCCGGCTTTGCCCTTATGGGGGCGATGCAATGGACCTTTGCCTGGCAGATTGTCACTCGCCCTTCCCGCAAGATCTTTGGGCTGGGTGGCGTGCTGCACGCCGGCATCGCCTCCCTCTGGATCGCTTCCCGCACGATCGGTCTTCCATCTGTCGATGGCGCTATCGCGCCGGCGGCGGTGGGAGTCGCCGACCTCGCGGCCAACATTCTTTCGATCGTCGTGGTCGGCGCCGCGTTCCTCGGTCTGGCGGTTTACCGCCGGGATTACCCGGTCGGGATCCCATCAGCCATAGCCGACAGGATGAAAATAGCGGCGGTGGGCTTTGTCGTCTTTGTCACCGTGCCCGCCATGTTGGCCCCGCATACACACTCCCACCCGACGACCGATCTGGCAGAGACGACTCACGACCATGGGTCATCGGTTAGCCCTGGGAGCTAACGCCGCGGGACAGTCTCGCCGTTGTTGAGCAAATCCCTGATCGGCGCAAGCGCGACGAATGCAACCAATAAAGCCAATGCAATCAAGAGCAGAATGCGTCGGGGATGCCGGGGAACGATCTCGAACTCGTCGCGATCTCCGAGCGCGTCTCGCAAGCGCCATCGGGCCAAGGCCGGCACCGTTATGAGACCCCCGGTGATCGACCCAACGCTGACCATGCCGGCGCTATAGGCGAGCCCGACGGCCAACTGGCCGATTGCGAATACACCTATCGAAATCTGACCGATTGTGATCACCCCCCGGGCGAGCTGGCCGACTGCCACCACTCCGGTGGCGATTTGGCCAAAGGCAAAAACCCCGGTGGCGAACTGGCCGAGGGCGATGAACCCGTGCGCTTCCAGCCCGGCGTCGAAGACCTTCATCGCCTCTGAACGTAGCGGCCGGGGCTCGCGTAGTCTCGCTTTCCCACATGACCAACGACGAAGCAGCTGCCGTTTTTGACGCCGAGGGGCTGGCGCCTCAGGTGTGGTCGAATCGGGCGGGCTATGAATACGGCTGGCACCAGCACGACTACCACAAGGTATTGGTCTGCGCAGCCGGGTCGATCACGTTTCACCTTCGAGGCGAGGATCGAGAAATTCGCGCCGGGGATCGTCTGGACCTGCCGCCCCATACTGGCCATGCGGCAACGGTGGGACCCACTGGTGTCACCTGCTGGGAGGCCGCCAGACGCTGAATGGGGCTAGGCGGGCGAAGTCCGGAGGGAGGCCTCTTCCCGCTTGTCGATTCCGAGCAGCAACAGGACCGAGATCGTAACCCCAAGCAGGATGGAGTTGAGGAGGTTGCCCTTTAGGGTTTCGACCGCCGAGGTGAATGACACCGCCAGGCCCTGCCGGGGATCCAGTCGGTAGGTAGCCGCCTCAGCCTCTCCGTCGCGGAGCGATTCACCGACGGCGGCAACGGCGACCACGAGATTGTCCTTGGCTTCCATTGCCTGATCCGGCGTCAAGGGCGGAACCGTCGTCGAAGGCCCCGATGGCGCGGCTGTGGTGACAGGCGTGAATCGGACCGTGGTCGAAGGACCGGCTGTCTCCGCAGGGGTAGGGCTCAGATTGTTCGGGGCGGCGGATGTGGTCGTCGTGGTCCGCGGGATGGTCGGAGCCACCGCGACTGCAGTCGTGGTCGTGGTTCTTGGAGGTGCCGTTGTCGACGTTGTGGTGGATGTGATCGTCGTGGTGGTTGTCGTCGTGGTAGCGGGGGGCTTGGTGGTGGTGGGGGACACCGTGGTAGTTGTGGGGGGAATCGTCGTGGTGGAAGGGACCGTCGTAGTCGTGGCGAGGGTGGAGGTAGTGGCTGCGGTTGTGCTCGGGGTGGTGGTCGACGAAGTCGTGGTTGTGACCCCACCGGCGACAGCAATGGCGACGTTGTCGATGTTGATGTGGCCGTCGTCGATACCTCCGACCAATTCGAATTTGATGGCACTCGATGGACCGGCAAACGCGGTCAGGTCGTAGGTGACCTGGTTCACTGACCCATCGTCGACGTTCATGGGATAGGTGTCGATCAACATCCAAGTCGCGGAGTCCGAACTGACAAACAGCTTGACGACGCCGGCTCCCCCAGAACCCGAACCGGAGGAGGACACATGTCGTACATAGTCAAAGCTCAGAACCACGGATGTGGCCCCGCTTGAATCGAAAGCTCGGTGCGCTCCGGCATTGTCCGGATCTTCCGCACCAATCTGCATGCAGTTCCCGCTGGCGCAGTGGGAGTCGCTTTTTACCTGCACGGCCCCCCGCGAGGGGCCATCGCTCTCGCCGGATTCCAACCAGGGTCCTGCCCAGGCGGCGGTGCCGTCGGATCCGGAGAAGGAAATCGATTGAAACTTGTCTTTGTAGGTGACCCCGGTGGCGGCCTCCCCAACCGCTGGAAAGACAAAACCCGCCCACACCGTCACGATCGACCCGACCGCAAGGGCCCGCCGCCATCGACGGGGCCGCAGGGTGACGACCCTCGTCACAGGGAGGCCGCCAGCGCCGCCGTCGATGCCTCCGCGGCCAACGGGAGGCGAAAGGTGAACCAGGTGGTCTCGCGGATGCGTTCGTACACCAGATCGCCCTCCATCTCCAGCATGAGAGAGCGAGCGATGTTCAGTCCCAGACCCACACTGCCGGCGAGCAGGGCTCGGCGTCCATCGTGAACGAATCTCTCGAACAGCTTCCCGGCGATGTCGTTGGGCACACCGAGGCCATTGTCAACGATCGAGCAGACGAGTTGATCCCGCTCGATACGGGCCCAGATCCCGACTTGCTGGCCGCCGTGCTTAAGCGCATTGGAAAGGAGGTTCCGGATCACCTGGCGGAGGCGCAGGGGATCGGCCCACACCAGAGCATCTTGCACATCCACCTGAATGTTTCGGCCAGCCCGCGCCCACGGCGCCACAACGGCTTCGATCTCATGACGGATATCCGTTGCCCCGGGCTGAATGGAGAGCGCTTCTGCCTCGAGGCGAGCGGCCACGAGCAGGTCTTCCACCATTCGTGAGAGTTCGGCCGATTCGGTGTTGATCAGACCGATCAGCTCGAGACTGGAGTCGGGATCGATGAAGCCGCCCTCGAGCAACACCTCAGAAAAACCGTATATAGAGGTGAGCGGGGTTCGAAACTCATGCGAGAGGCCGGCGATGAACTCGTCCTTGGCCCGATTTAGGTCTTGCTCGGCCTTCAGTCTCGCTTCGAACGAGATGCGCCGCTCGCGAAGCTGACGACGAACGATGAATCGGTAGGCCACCAACGCCCCGCCTGGAATCAGGAGCGTGACGGCGAACTGAGTGAGGCTCGCCAAGCGCGAGGCAAAGCTCTCCGTCGCCGCAATGCGATCCTGTATCAGGCGTTGTTGCGATCTCAATCCCGTCTCCACAAGGGAGAACACGCTTTCGTTGGTCTCGTTGAGGGCGAGGGCCTCTTCCACCTCGCCGGTGGTGGCCAATTCGACAACTTTCCCGGCCCGGGCGTAGTAGAGGTCCAAGCTCGTTCGGAGTTCGGAGCTGATTGAAGGCGCTGTCTCGATGATTTGGTGAAACGACTCCATTGCCCTATTGGCTTCGGCGGCCGCGCGCTGGAGGGAATCGGCGCTGGCTACGCCGGCGGCGCGATCCACTGCAAAGAAGACCGCCTGCGCGTTGGCGGCTCGCACCAAGGCCGAGCTGCCAATGGCGGCGTTGGTCCAATGCAGCTGGCGGGCGTTGTCGGCTACTTGGCGGGTGCCGCTGGCGGTCGTGAAGGCCAAAGCCAGGCCGATGGCCGCCGTGGTGAATGCCAGCCCCAGGCTGACCGCGAGCAAGCGCTTGCGACCACCGCCGGTGAGATCCTCACTCCTGGACACCAAGGATTTATCGGTCCTGGGGCGCCAAAGCCATGAGGACCATTGACCGCGCACAAAAGGGCTAGTCCGGCGACCGGAGCGCTCAATTGGATTTGGCTCCCCGGCTGGCTACGCCCCTACCTTCTCCTTGATGGCCTTGATATCTGCGGCCATCTCATCGCTTCCGTCCGGGCTTTCGTGTGAACCTCGATGAATGAAATAGGCGGTTAGCACGACGAATGCGAAGACCTGGAGGAACTCGCTCTGCCAGTTTTCAAAGACGCTGGCAAAGAAGGAGTCGAGGAATTGGGCCGAGCCGATCAGCGGCGCGGGCTCGCCATGAGCCATCGCCTGATCCACTTCATGCCGATACTGGAAATAGAACTGGCCAATCAAGGACAAGAAGAAGAGGGCCAAGAGGATCACGCTCAGGAGGTGATCGTGAAGCCATCCCCCGTTCGGCTTTCTAGTCCCGCGCTGGGCGGGATCGACCTCCGGACGATTCAGTGCCTTTTCCATGCAAAGTTCCTCGACGCAGGGGCGGGATACCCAGGTTCACTGGCCAACAAACTTCCCCGACGGAATGGCTTCCGTGGAGTGATCAGTCGTAGCGGTGTCGGAACATGACCGCAATCCGCTGCCCGGCCTTGCTGACCTTGGGGATGCTGTGGTCGTGGGTGCGCTGACATGAGCCGCCCATCACGATGAGGTCCCCTTGGCCAGCTGGCCAGCCGATGCTCGGACCGCCTCCTTTGGGTCGCACGCGGAAGGTGCGCGGAGTGCCGAGGGAAAGAATGGCCACTGTGGCTTCTGGGAGGTTGCGAGCGACGCGATCGCCATGCCAGGCGACGCTATCCCTTCCGTC
>JAICGW010000138.1 GCA_025922945.1 Acidimicrobiia bacterium
CATCGTGCTCGGTGGGGGGAAGACGATCTGGTCGGATAACGGCCAAGCGCTCGAATGGGAGCTCGTCTCGACTGCCAAAGCCAAAACCGGGGCTCAGGTCTGCCGCTACTCCCGCGTGCGCTGAGCACTAATGCCGGTCGTCTAGATGTTGCTTTATCGGCTTGGAGCCTCAGCCCTCGGCGGGACGACCGTGACGTTCGAGCAGCCGGAGCAGCTCCATCGGGAGGGGGAAGATCAGAGTCGAATTTTGCTCGGCCGCCACTTCGGTCATGGTCTGGAGCATCCGGAGCTGAAGGCCGGCGGGGTGGGCCTCGAGAAGACCGGCCGCGTCGGCCAGGGTCTCGGCGGCCTCCTTCTCGCCCAGGGCATGAATGACCTTGGCTCGCCGCTCCCGCTCTGCCTCAGCCTGGCGGGCCATGGCCCGACGCATGGTGTCGGGTAGCTCAACGTCCTTCACCTCGACCAGCGAAACCTTCACTCCCCAGGGGTCAGTCAACCCGTCGATGATCTCTTGCAGCCGCTGGTTGATCTGATCGCGACTGATCAAGAGCTCATCAAGGTTGGCCTGGCCGATGATCGAACGAAGTGTGGTCTGCGCAATCTGAGAGGTGGCGAAGTGGTAGTTCTCGATCTCGAGCACGGCCCGGTGAGGATCGAGGACCCGGAAATAGGTGACGGCATTGACCCGCACCGTCACGTTGTCGCGGGTGATGATGTCCTGGGGCGGAATGTCCATCGTCACCGTCCGCAAGCTGACCCGCATCAGGCGGTCGACGATCGGGATGAGGAGAATTAGTCCCGGTCCCCGGGGCGGTCCGGTGACCCGGCCGAGGCGAAAGACCACCCCCCGCTCATACTCGGGGAGAATCCGGACGGCGGCTCGCAGGATCATCACGACCAAGATCGCCGCCACCACCACTCCCAACAAGCCGTCAAACATCATGAGCAACCTCCTCCACTACCAACTCGATGCCGTCGGTGCCGACAACCTTGACTTGGGCCCCCTCGGTGAGAGGACCGTTGGCTCGAACCTGCCACCAGGTCCCATCCATGAACGCCCGCGGGCGACCGCCATCCGCTCGCACCGTCAGGACCCTTCCCACCAGCGTCTCCCGACCGGTAGTGGGTGCTTGATGTCGCAGACGCAGCGCGGCCCGTCCCACCACGACACTGCCGGCTCCCAGGACCAGCGCACTCGGCCACAGCACCGCCGGACTCACCGATACGGTGCCGACCTCGAACAGGAAGAGACCACTCAATAGCAGCGCCACCGTGCCTCCAGCGGCCAGGACCCCGACCCCCGGCACGAACAGTTCGGCCACGAGGAGGGCGATCCCGAGAACCAAGAGCGCGATTCCGGCCGCCCGGACCGGGAGAACGCTGAGCGCGAAGAAGGCCAACACCACCATGATCACGCCGGCGATGCCGGAGAAGCCGAGGCCAGGATTGGCCGCCTCGTAGATGATGGCGAGGGTGCCGATCGATAAGAGGATGAAGGCCAGGTTGGGGTCGGCCAGCCGACCCAGCACCTCCCGAAACGCCCCGAGCTCGTGGCGTTCAACGGTGGCCCCGTCCGTCTCGAGCGTTAGGCCGAGCGCAGGCAACTCCCATCCGTCGAGTTGAGCCAGCAGATCGTCGAGGTCGTCGGCGATGAGATCGACCACCCCAATCTCGGCGGCCTCGCGCGAACTCACTGAGCGCCCTTCGCGTACCGCCGCTTCTGCGAATTGTGCGTCTCGACCCCGCCTTTCGGCTACCGACACCGCAAACGCCACCGCGTCGTTGATGATCTTGTCGGTGATTTCCCCTCCTTGGAGGTCGACCGGCGTGGCGGCACCGATCGAAGTGGCCGGAGCCATGGCAGCCACATCTGCGGCCATGGTGATGAAGGTTCCCGCCGACGCGGCTCTTGCTCCCTCCGGACTCACGTAGGTGATGGTTGGAATGGTGGCGTTGAGCAATGACTGCACGATGTCCCGCATGGCGATATCGAGACCCCCGGGAGTATCGATCGAGACGATGAGTCCTTGCCGGCCCCGGCTCTCGGCTTCGGACAATGCATCGAGGATGTAATCGGCCACGACCGGTGTGATCGGGCCGTCCACCGTCGCCAGCAGAAAACCCCGCTCCGGCTGGGGAGCCGGCTGGCCGAACAAAGAAATCGAGGCTGCAAAGCCGGCCATCCACGCAATCACCCTGACTGCAGGGGCTGCAGATGAGATCACTACCGAGGATTATGGGACGATCGCCGGAGCTCTGTAGGGTTGGCGCTTGAGCGCGTAGCCGAATCTCACGGCAATTGGAACTCCCGGGAACAGCGAGAATCTCCCGCTGGCGTGATCGCAAACTTCGAGATTCGGGAATTGAAGCGGTCGGAGCTCACCCGAGTTCGGGAGATCGACCGCACCGAACGCATAGATGTCATCTATCGCCAACGGGGCCCCCGGCTGGAAGAGGTCCCGGGCGAATGGAGTGCCCAACCGTGGCGCCTGGGCGACGGCGAACACTCGGTCTCCGAACAGCACGCAGCCCTTGTCGCCTTGGTCGCGACCGGTGGAATCGCACTCGGCGCCTTCGACGGTGAGCGTCTAGTTGGGATTGGGGTCGTCGTCCCTCATCTCCGACCTGGCATTGCCCAGCTCGCTTACCTGTATGTAAGCAACGCTCC
The DNA here is from genome assembly GCA_025922945.1 of Acidimicrobiia bacterium. Lineage (GTDB taxonomy): Bacteria > Actinomycetota > Acidimicrobiia > Spongiisociales > ZC4RG35 > JACCTH01. The sequence continues at coordinate 2,669 of JAICGW010000138.1, forward strand.
AGGTCGACGGGCATCGGCACGAAGCTCTGCGATGTCCTCGAGGAAAGGGCTTCAAACACCGGCGACTCTGAGATCGTCGTGTCGGCAACGCCATCGGTGAACACGGTTCGCTTCTATCTCAACCGGGGCTATCGGCCGATGGTCGACCCGCTGCCTGAACTGTTCGCACTCGAACCGGATGACGTTCATCTCCAAAAGCGGCTCTGACACATCAGCTCGAGCCTGCGGACTAGTAGGCGGAGCGCTTGACGGCGAGCTTGCGATCTGACTCCGTGAGATAGCGCTTCCGGACCCGGATCGATTTGGGAGTCACTTCGACCAGCTCGTCGGCGGCGATCCACTCGATCGCCATCTCTAGGGTGAGCTCACGGTGGGGTCGGAGGTTGATCGCCTCATCGACGTTGACGGTGCGGATGTTGGTGAGCTGCTTTTGGCGGGTGGGATTGGCGGGTAGCTCGGCGGTGCGCGAGTTCTCGCCGATGATCATCCCTTCGTAAACATCCTCTCCGGCCCCGACGAAGAGCTCGCCCCGTTTTTGGAGATTGTCGAGCGAATAGGCGGCGGTGGTCCCGGCCCGGTCGGAGATGATCGCCCCGCCGGCGCGATGGGGGAGCTCGCCCGCCCACGGCATCCACCCGTCGTGATGCTGGTGGATGAGCGCCGTCCCCCGGGTGGCGGTCATCAATTGCGAGCGGAAGCCCAGCAACCCCCGGGCGGGGGCGACCAAGGTGACAATCGTGCGCCCCCGATCCCCCGGCCGGAGCTCGACCACGGTGCCCTTGCGGGGAGCGGCCGCTTGCGTGACGGTGCCGACGTGCTCGTCCGGCACATCGATCACCGCTCGCTCCACCGGCTCGTGAGGAGCGTCTTCGATCTCGCGCAGGATCACCTCCGGGCGGCTCACTTGCATCTCGAACCCTTCCCGGCGCATCGACTCGATCAGAACCGCTAGCTGCAATTCGCCCCGCCCGGCGACTTCGATCACCTCGGGCGAGGAGGTGGGCCCGATCCGGATCGAGACGTTGCCGAGCACCTCCCGTTCGAGGCGCTCGCGGATGTGACGGGAGGTGAGGAACTTGCCACCGTCCTTTCCCGCCAGTGGTGAGGTGTTGACCCCAAAGGTCATCCGTAGCACCGGCTCATCGACCTCGAGTCGCGGCAGGGCCCGGGGATTGTCGGGATCGGCGAGGGTGTCGCCGATCTCTACTTCGGGGAATCCTCCGATCAGAAAGAGATCGCCGGCGGCCCGCTCCTCGACCTCGACTCTCTTCAGGCCTTCGAAGCCCATGAGCACCGTCAGCCGTCTCCGCAACGGGGGTTCGTCGGGATCGATGTGGCAGAGGGCCACGGTCTGTCCCGCTCGGAGCGTGCCCTCGACGACCCGGCCGATGGCGAGGCGGCCGAGATAGTCGGAGGCGTCGAGGTTGGTGACAAGGGCCTGGAGGGGAGCGGTGGCGTCTCCCTTGGGGACCGGGATGTGCTCGATGATGGTGTCGAGCAACGGGGCGAGATCGGACTCGGGACCCGGCACACCGATTCCGCGCACGGCCCGGCCTTGGCGGGCGATGGTGGAGACGATGGGAAACTCGATATGTGAGTCGGCGGTGCTGAGGTCAAAGAAGAGCTGGTAGATCTCCTCGATGACTTCGTCGGGACGGGCGTCGGGACGGTCGACCTTGTTGAGCACCAGCACCGCCGGCAGGTGGCGGTCAAGCGCTTTCGACAGGACGTATCGGGTCTGAGGGAGCGGCCCCTCGGCGGCGTCGACCAGGAGCAGGATTCCATCGACCATCGCCAGGGCTCGTTCGACCTCGCCTCCGAAGTCGGCGTGGCCGGGGGTGTCGACCAAGTTGATGCGGGTCCCCTTCCACATCACCGAAGCCGCCTTGGCCAGGATGGTGATCCCTCGCTCCCGCTCCTGATCGGAGGAATCCAGCACGCGCTCGACCCGGGTTTCGTGGGAGCCGAACACGCCGGTGGCTGCGAGCATGGCATCGACCAACGTGGTCTTGCCATGGTCGACGTGGGCGACCAACGCCAGGTTTAGGAACGGAGCTGTCAACTAGGCACCTGGACGAATCTTGGCAGCGAAGGAATGCGGCCGAGCTCTAACGTCTGCGCCCGATGAAGGAACCTTCAGCCGAACCGTGCCTATGACGCAAAGACGGGCCAGGGTCTCGACTGTTTTCACACTGTTGATTCTTCTTGTCTCCTGCGCCTCTCCCGAAGACCAGCCAGCTACCGCCACGAGCGAGACCGCCGCGGCGGGAATCGACTCGGTGACCGCGGCGACAATCGACGTGCGGAGGGCCGAAGGCATCTCCGTCTTCGA
>JAICGW010000139.1 GCA_025922945.1 Acidimicrobiia bacterium
CGCCGACCGTTTGGGGATCTCACGGGACGAAGCCCGCCACCACATCGACGAGTACTTCGCCCAGTTCCCCGACGTCAAAGCGTTCATGGACGGGGTCGTCACCCAGGCCCGCAACCAGGGCTACACCACCACCCTCTTCGGGCGCCGACGCTATCTCCCGGAGCTAAAGAGCGATAATTTCCGGATCAGACAGATGGGAGAGCGGATGGCACTCAACGCTCCGGTGCAGGGCACCGCCGCCGACATTATCAAGCGGGCGATGATCGACCTCGACGCCGCCCTCGCTGAGCAGGATCTTGATACGACTCTCCTCCTCCAGATCCACGACGAACTCATCCTCGAATCGCCGCCAAACGAGCTCGAGCATGCGATCGACCTGACCAAGCAGGTGATGGAAGGCGTTGTCGACTTAGCCGTTCCTCTGGTGGTCGATGTCTCCACTGGCCAGAACCTCGCAGAGCTCGTGCGTTTGCCTTGAGCCTTCGGGTTCGGGCCTGGTAAAGTCATCGATGCTCCGATAGCAGGCGAGCTTGCGCTCGGGTCCATCGGAAGTACATCCCTTTTGGAGGAAACACACCCACTTATGTCCACAGACACCGAAGCCGCGCCGTCCACTCCGGCGCCCGAGACCAATGGCACCGCTCCCGAGCCGGTAATCGATCCCGCCACCGACGCTCCCGAGACCTCGTCATCGGTCGAGCCCGAAGCGGAGCAAACCCAGGAAGAGGCCCCCACCAGCGAATCGCCTTCCAGCGAGGAACCTCCTGACGAGATGGACGATTTCGAAGCCGCCATCAACCAAACGGTGGTCGGGTTCCGGGAGGGGGACATCGTCGAGGGAAAGGTGGTTTCGGTAGACGCCGACGGCGCCATGGTGGATGTGGGCTACAAGTCCGAGGGCCTCATCCCCACTGAGGAACTTTCCATCCGGGCCAACATCGACCCCTCCACCATCGTCTCTGTCGGGGACAAAGTCGAGGCCCTAGTCCTCAACAAGGAGGACGACGAGGGACGCCTCATCCTCTCCAAGAAGCGGGCCCAATACGAGCGGGCCTGGGGCCGGGTCCAGGAAACCACCGAGGCCGGTGGCACCGTCAAGGGAACGGTCATCGAAGTGGTGAAAGGTGGCCTCATCGTCGACATCGGGCTCCGAGGGTTCCTACCGGCCTCTCTGGTCGACCTGCGTCGGGTGCGCGATCTCGATCCCTTCATCGGCACCGAGATCGAGGCCAAGGTGATCGAGCTCGATCGCAATCGCAACAACGTCGTCCTCTCTCGCCGGGCCTATCTGGAAGAGGAGCAGGCCGAACAGCGGGCCGCCTTCCTCGATGACCTTCAAGTAGGGGAGAACCGTCCCGGGGTGGTCTCCTCGGTGGTCAACTTCGGAGCCTTCGTCGACCTGGGGGGCATGGACGGGCTGGTCCACGTCTCGGAAATGTCTTGGCAGCACATCTCCCACCCCTCCGAGATGGTGAAGGTGGGCGACAAGGTCAACGTCAAGGTGCTCGAGGTGGATCGGGAACGGGAGCGCATCTCCCTTTCAATTCGCCAGACCCTTGAAGATCCCTGGGAGGTGTTCTCCCGGGAGACCAACGTCGGCGACGTAGTCGATGGCGTGGTGACCAAGACGGTTCCCTTTGGCGCCTTCGTCTCGGTGGCCGACGGAGTCGAGGGCTTGGTGCACGTTTCCGAGATCGCCATCCACCGGGTGGAATCGCCCGAGCTGGAGCTTTCGATCAACCAGCCGGTGCGGGTGAAGATCACCGAGAAGGAAGACGAGCGCCGCCGGATCAGCCTCTCGATCAAACAAGCCCTGCCCGAGTGGCAGGAGCGAAGCACGGCCGCCCCCCAGCCTGGCCCCGCCAAGCGCACTCCCAAGCGGGAGTTCGAGCGCGAGTTTGGACCGGCCGCCGCCGAGCCGGAACCGATCGCGGTCGACGCTTCGCTCGAAGCGATCCTCCAAGAGCTGAAGGAGCGTGGGATCGGTCGACGTTAGGTCGCCCGGTCCTTGACCGTACTAGTCCGGTATGCGACCCTTACCCCTGACTCGTTCCCGGTCGAAGCCCGAAGGCGAAGCCGGCCCCCCGCGTTAGGTCCGAACATTCGAGTATTCCTTGATGAAGAAGGCTCAAGACGGGCTGGCGCCGAGTCGAAGAACAACCGAGAACTAGCTACGACGCTGCGGGTCAATCGGAGAAATTCTCTGGGAGAGTCCTCAGCATTTCGACAAGGAGTCCTGGATGGGTAGGAGAGCGTTGGTGTTGTTGGTGGCCCTGGTCTTGGCCGGTGTTGCCGCCTTCGCCGTGTTCCAATTCCTCAGCGGCATTCAGTCTGAGGTGGAGGCCGATCGCGAGAAGGTCACGGTGTTCCGTGCTGGTTCGGCGATCCCCGAGGGGGCCCAGGGTTCCCAGATTCTTCAGCAAGGCGTCATCACCCAGGGTGAGGAGAACACCGAAGATCTCCCACTGGGGGCGGTGACGAGCGAGGAGCAGCTCCAGGCGGTGCTCGGGGGCCGTTTGGCGGTGGGTCCGATCGATCAGAACGAGATCATCACCACCAGCCAGTGGGCCCAGCTCACGGTCGACCTGAAACCACTTTCGGAGTTGATCCCCTCCGGCAAACAGGCCCTGACCATCTCCACCGACGCCGTGCGCGGCGTGAACGGATTCGTCCGCCCCGGTGACATGGTCAACCTGATCATCACTCTCGACATCGAGTTCACCCAGATCCCGGTGGACTCGCCGATCTTCGGTATCCCCACCGAGACCACCGCCGCCGATGGCACCGGCGGTGAGGAGGCAAGCGAGACGGTGACCTACACCCGCTTCGTTCTCCAGGGCCTCCCGGTGCTGGCCGTAGCCCAGGACGTGCGGCCGGAGGAGGGCGAAAGCCAGCCGGTGGTCACCCCCACCGTTGACGCGGAGGGCAACCCGGTTCCTCCTACGGAGGCCGCCGAAGAGGTCCCCCAGACCGTCTTCACCCTGGAAGTGACGCCAGAGCAGGCCGAGCGGATCGCCTTCTCCTTCGAGAACGGTTCCGTCTGGATGACCCTCGTTCCCTCCGACTTCGTCGAAGTGGAGACCCAGGGTGTCACCATCGAGAGCCTCTTCGCTGGCGATATCGTTAGCGACATCTTCGGTAACTAAGCGAGATTCTCCGAAAAGAACCTAGGAACTCCCCGTGTCCATTTCCGAAAACAACCTGCTGGTAGTCGACGAAGACGCCAGCTTCATCGATGAGGCGAAGCAGCTCTTCGAGGGCCGGCTCCCGACTGCCCGCTCCATCAGCGAGGCTCTCACCGCCATCGAGGGCGGGGCCTTGCGGATGGTGCTCTTGGGTCCTTCCTTCGCCAACGAATCGGCGATCGACACGGTACGGGTCCTCCGCAACGAGGATCCCTCCCTCCTTCTGATCGCCGTGGCTGACCAGGTCACCTCGGCCTTGCTCCGCTCGGCGATGCGGGCGGGCGTTTCCGAGGTGATCGAGGCACCTCTCACCGAGGAGAAGGTCGAAGACGCCATCACCCAATTCGCCAATGACGTTCTCAAGCGTCGGACGGCGGCGGCTCCGCCCGCTCTCCATGAGCCCCGCGAAGAAGGCCAGCTGATCGTGGTGATGTCGGCCAAGGGTGGCTCGGGGAAGACGGTGGTAGCTACCAACCTCGCCCTGCTCCTCACCCGTTTCCCGGGTAAGAAGGTTGCCATGGTCGACGCCGATCTCCAATTCGGCGACGTCTGCCTGGTTCTCCAGCTCGAACCCCGCTTCACCCTGGTCAATGCCGCGCACGAGATGCATCACCTCGACGCCCAGCTTTTGGAGTCGCTTCTCACCGAACATCCCAGCGGTCTGAAGGTGATGGCGGCGCCACTGGAGCCGGCGTTCGCCGATGACATTTCCACCGAGAGCCTGATGAACGTGGTTGCTCTACTCAAAGAGAATCACGACTATGTGGTGGTCGACACCGCCTCGATGCTGGATGAGCTCTTGCTCTCCTTGTTGGAGCGAGCCGACGTCATCCTCCAGGTGGTGGACATGGATCTCCCTTCGGTGAAGAACGCCAAGCTGGCCCTGGAGACTCTGCGACTCCTGAAGTTCCCGACCAGCAAGGTGAAGCTGGTTCTCAACCGTTCCAATGCCAAGGCTCGTCTCGACGACAAGGAAATCGAGGGGGCCTTGAAGATGTCGATCGCCGCTGCCATTCCCTCTGACGGAGCAGTGGCGGCGTCGATGAACGAAGGCCGGCCGGTGGTGGAGTCCGCTCCCAAGTCACGGGTGGCCAAGGGTTTCGAGTCGGTGGCCGAGTTGATCGTCGGCCCGGTACCGGAACCGTCTTCAGCGAAGGGTTTCCTGCGCCGAAAGTGATTAGCAATCCACTAGTGGCCCGAAAGGGGTAATCAACCGATGTCTACGTTGGCAGATCGAGTAGCGGCGGCTCGACGGAACGAGCTCTCGTCCGTCACGACTACCCGCAACGACGCCCTCACCGAACTGCGGGGCCGTTTGCATTTCAAAGTCGTGGAAGAGCTGGGTCCCACTCTCTATGACCGTCAGATGTCCGACGCCGAGCTCCGTCTCCGGGTGATGGAGATGTTGGAGTGGGCGATCGACCAGGAGCAGGGAGTTCCCCTGACGATGAGCGATCGCCGTCAGCTTCTCAACGAGATCGCCTCTGACGTCTTGGGCTACGGGCCGATCGATCCTCTTCTGAACGACCCCGAGGTCACCGAGGTCATGGTCAACGGACCCTTCGATGTCTTCTGCGAGCAACGGGGCAAGATCACCCGCACTGACGTCCGGTTCGTCGATGACGTCCACTTGCGCCGCATCATCGACAAGATCGTCTCGAAGGTCGGCCGTCGCGTGGACGAGTCGTCGCCCTACGTCGACGCCCGGCTGCCGGACGGGTCGCGGGTCAACGCGATCATCCCCCCGCTGGCGATCGACGGCCCGTCGATGACGATCCGGA
>JAICGW010000140.1 GCA_025922945.1 Acidimicrobiia bacterium
CACCGGGCGCAGCTTTGCCTACTTCATCCTCCTCCCCCTCATCCTGGCGACGATCTACGTGGGCCAGCGAGGTACTGCCATGCTGATGGCCGGTACGGCCTTCTTGGTGGTTTGGTCCACCGAAGAAGGCATCGGTCCCTTCGCCGATGTCGACAGCTCCCTTCACCCCCTCACCGCGGCTCAGGTTTTCCTCTTCGTTATCCAAATCACCCTCCTGTTGGTGGCGACCGAGGCCAGTCGGAGGCGTGATCTCTTGGCCGAAATCGAGGGAGTATTCGATGCGGCTCTCGATGCGGTGCTAGTGGTTGATGAGAACGACATCATTCGGCGCGCCAATCTGTCCAGCGAGATCATGCTGGGCGAACGCGTGGTGGGAAGGAGGTTCACCGACTTTCTGGTACATCCCCTCGACGCCGACGTGATGGTTGCCCAAAGAGCGGTAATCACCCGGGGACAGCGCGCCGATGGCAGCGAGTTCTGGGCAGAAGTCTCCGAGGGAAAGGTGATCGAGCAGTCGCGACGGGTCAGGCGAGCTGTAGTGATCCGCGATGCGACACAGAGGATCGAGGCGCAGGAGAAGCTGGAACAGATGCGGGACCAGTTCGTTTCCAACATGACCCACGAGTTGCGAACACCATTGACGGCGATCATCGGCTACACGGACTGGCTTCTGGAAGGAGCCCAGGGAGAAACTAAGTCCGACCTGGAGACGATTCAGAAGAGCGCGGCCGAGTTATCGAATCTGGTCGACGACATCCTCGATTTCAAGCGCACCACCGAGGCCGAGACCAGCATCACGAACGTCGACCTCTCCGCCCTGGTCGAAAAAGTGACCGTCCACCTGACTCCGGCGGCAGTCGGCCGGGACATTCATCTCGCTACTCATTTCGACCCGGGAGTCCTCGTCAAAGGCGACCACGAGCAACTCGAGCGGGTCGTCGCCAACCTGGTTTCGAACGCGATCAAGTATTCGAGGCCCGATGGCGCGGTGACAATCAACCTGCGAGCTTTTGACGGCGTTGCCCAACTCGTGATCGCCGATCAAGGAATCGGCATTTCGGCCGCCGACCAGGCCCGTATCTTCGAGCGATTCTTCCGTGCTAGCAGTGCGGTTTCGGCGGGCATTCCCGGCACCGGGCTGGGCCTCGCCATCGCCCGCGACGTCGCGCGGGCGCACAAAGGGGACCTCATCTTGGAAAGTTCATTGGGAGTCGGCACCACCATGACGCTGCGGCTCCCGCTTACGGCGCCCGATCCCTCAATCAGCGCCGCATCCAGCGACAGCCTCCGCCGCTGACAACCCACCGAACTGGAATCTCTCGAAGGAGGCCACCTCGGCGATCTCTGCCTCGCTGAGGACATTCTTGAAGCTCGGCATGATGGCGGTGATCTCCTTGTCGTTGGCGCCGTAGTTTGGCCCGAACTGGTTCTCCCATTCCATCGATCCCAGGGTGACCCAGAGCTGGTGGTCCTCGCATTCAGGGAATGTCTCGACCACGTCCGTCAAAGCCGGTCCGCTCACGCCCTCACCACTGGGCCCGTGACAGGTGGAGCACACCCTGCCATAGGTTTCTCGCCCCGCGTCGAGGGCGGGATCCCCCAGGGTGGCTGGAGGCTCACCGCAAGCGTTGAGGGCTATCACCAGGACCGCCACTGCAGCTAGCGGGCGGCGGGTCAAACGGGAGCTGCTCTCCGCGACAGCGCCGGAACGGCGGTGAAGATCGCCCACAGCAGGGCCAACCCGAGAATGGGGGTAAAGATCTGCTTGAGGAGGCTCGAGTCAACCATCAGGCCGACGATGAACCCGGCCACGCCAACGTTGACCGCCCACACCAAAATCCGATTCGCAGACCAGCCCGCAAATCCGGCGATCACGGCCAGCAAGGCATTGGTCATCACCCCGATGAACATGGCGTGATCGAAGGCGATCAGGACCCCCAGCGGCCCCGTGCCGGTCTCGGGATCGAGGGTGCCCGAAACCACGAGCTGGACAACATATACCAGCAACCCGATTCCGACGGCCAGAAACACCACGGCCATTCGGGCAAATGGAGATCCTGTCGATCCCGGCCGGAGGTGCCGCCACATGATGACCAGGTAGGTGACGATCGCGATCACCTGCAACAACGAGAACACCTGAGTCAGGGCTTCGATGTTGAGGAGAAACGAAGTGATCGCGATTAGGCCGGCGGCGAAAAGCATCCAGGCCACCACCCGACCGGCCCGACTATTGGCACCGTTCAATTGCCAAGCGGTGATGGCGACTCCGGCCAGGATCAAATAGCCGATCAGCATCGAAACGGGGTGGGCCGCCCCCAACGTGGCAGCTCTCTCGGTAGTGAATCCGGGCAGGCTGCCATTGGCGATGAAGAGCCCTAGCAGCACCCCGAGAATCGCACCGATCACGAGTGAAACCACGGTCAGATAAATAGCCAGGTGCGCGGTCGACTTCTCGCTCGCTCGATAGCGCCCGGCGGTCCATACCAGGAGCCAAATCAGAACGATGAGAAGGAGTGTTCCGGCGATGGGGCGATAGATACCGGTCCCGGTGGCGAAGGCAATCACGTAGAGAGCTACGGTGACCACCAGGGACACCGCCAGCTGGCGACCGCTGCGGACTGCTGCGTCGTCGAGGGTTCGCTCGAACATCAACAGGACGGATCCGCCGACCGCCAAGGTGATCCACCCCAGCGTGCCGGAGTGCACGTGGGTCAGGAGCATGTTGTGCTCCGGCTCCCACACATCGAGTCCGTTGAGGATCCCGATGACGATGGTCACCACGAATATCAGGAGCGCACTACGAAACAGCAAACGCGCCGATTCCTGCAATTGATTCACTCTCTCTCCTCGATCGTCGCCTCAACCGGTGACAGTGAGGCGTCCTCCCATGTCCGCGTGCACTTCGCAGAAGAAGATGTAATCCCCTGGGGCCAAATCATCAGGGACCGTAAAACTCGCCTCGGAATCGCCCGGCAATTCGACCGACTCCCACGAATCATCGCCCGAGGTAAAGGTATGACGAACGGAGTCGAGATTGACGATCGTCATCGACTCGCCCGGAGCGAGGTCGGGCACGGAGCCGAACGATCGACCTTCGATCGTGAGAATGGGCCCATCGCCACCCGACGTCGACCCGGTCTCCTCTGCAGTGGTAGTGCTCTGGACATCGCCCCCGCAGGCGGCCACGATCAAGATGCCGCCGATGACTCCGAGTGTCCGCATGCGCATTTGACCGAAGGTTAGGGTGCGAGAGTGGCCCGAGTATGTGTTACCGGGGGAAGCGGGTTCATCGGCTCACAGGTGGTTCGCGACCTACTGCAGGCCGGACATGAAGTGCGAACGACCGTTCGAGATCCATCCCGGGCGCCCGAGGGGTTGGTCGACCTAGGACCAGATATCGTCAGCGCCGACCTCGGCGATCCCGAGTCATTCCGCCCCGCGTTTTCGGGCTGCGAGTACGTGATCCATACGGCCAGCCCGTACGTGCTCAATGTCGAGGATCCCCAGCGCGATCTGATCGACCCCGCCGTCAATGGGACGCTCGCGGTCCTTAACGCAGCAGTGGCGAATCCTTCGGTGAAACGCGTCGTGCTCACTTCCTCGTTCGCCGCCGTCACCGAGGAGCCCGAAGGCACCTTCGACGAGAGAATGTGGAACGAGCGCTCTTCGGTTGATCGCAATCCCTACTACTTCTCGAAGACAGCCGCCGAACGAAGCGCTTGGGGTTTCGCCAGGTCACAGTCTCAGTTCAACCTGGTGGTCATCAATCCTTCGGTGGTGCTCGGGCCATCGCTGGTCCCTTCGGTGAACACGAGCAATTCACTACTCGTGGGCTTATTACGCGGCCAGTATCCAGGGATCCTCGACCTCGACTATGCAATTGTGGATGTGCGAGATGTGGCCAAGGCCCACCGGCTGGCGATGGAGTCACCCACGGCGAGCGGTCGCTACTTGTGCACGGCCGAAGTGTGGTCGCAGCGGCGGCTGGTGGACTGGATACGGGGGGCCAACCTCGGTCTCGGCAAGCCGCCCCGGATGGGCCTCGACAATCCGCTGGGGAGGTTCATCACTCGCTCGGCCGCCAGGTTTCAAACCCCGGGAAGTCGCGACTACCTACTCACCCACCTGGGCCGCCATCCGCGGGTCAACACCGAGAAGATTCGGACCGAACTGGGCATGGCCTTTCGCCCCGCCGGCGAAACCCTCATCGACACCTTCGCTGACCTCCAGCGTTGGGGTCACCTTTAAGCAAACCCAGGGTTCGCAGATGGGCTGTGCCCGTCTGCCAGCCCACAGAATGGAACTAGGGACGGACGTCGAGCACAGCGATGATCTCGCGTACTGGATAGGCGACGCTGGTCGAGGTGTTGGGAATGGCTAGGGGCTCGAACGGTGCGGTGTCCGCACGCCACGACACCTCCCAGATGTAATCGACACTCAATGGATATGAACTGAGGGTCGGGTGACAACGAGGGGTGCTCCCGGGAGGCGAGCATGTCTTGACCTCATAGATATGACGGGCGAGGCCGTTGGGATAACCACTCAGTTGCGAGAACTGGCTTTCGGCGAATGAGGATGTAGCGCCATCGCCCCAGTTGATGGTCACCCCGATCACTCGCCCGTTGACCTCGAGCACCTGGCCCAACGGATCGACGAGCGAGTCACTGAAAGGCGGCGGCGGGACCACCCGGAGGTGAGTCTCGGCGCCAGTCAAACCCCATGGCACCCGGGGATTGAGGTCGGGATCGGGCTCGACATGCACGTATTGGTTGGCAAGATCCCAAGCCAACAAGATGTCCGGCTCGGCTGGTGTCGGTTCCGACGTACAAACCGGGTAGGTGACATCGACAATCAGTGGTCCACCGGGATCGGTATCGGGGTCGTAGGCGAAGATGGCAGTTCCGTCGGCGTTGCGGGTGATGAAGACCCAACCGGTCGCAGCCGACCGCCAGTACCA
>JAICGW010000141.1 GCA_025922945.1 Acidimicrobiia bacterium
GATGATCTGCTGGCGTCCTATCACGTGAAGTCGCTCGATCGGCAATCCCTGGGCATTGAGAAACTGCTCGGCGGGAACGCCTTCTCTGGCTTCGATCTGCTCTTCCAAACGCACCACTGTGCCCGCGATCTCATCTTCGGAAGGCTCGATCCCGAATTCCTCCCGCACGGCACTGACAATGGTGGTGTCGATGATGGCATCGGTCAGATCGGTGGCGAAAAGAGCCTTGTTGATGGTGGTCGCACTCTCACCGACCCGCATCGCCTGAATCTCGGTGACCGCTAAGTCGATGCCGTTGACAGTGGCGGCGACGTCGCCGCCCCCACTCCCGCACGCGACCAAAAGCGCCAGCCAAAGCAGGGATTTCCGCACCGGGTCAAGGTTACTTTCATTCGTGCGTAAAGACACCTCTGAAAAAGGGCGCGATCCGACGCAAAAATGCGTCAGGCGGAGGGCCACATCTGGCGAACGAAGTCGATCATCCCGGTCACCGGATTCTCCCGCGGCAGCGGAACGAAAAGGACACCGTCTCGCATAACTGCATTCGGCGCCAGACGTTCGAGCCGCACCTCCTCGCTGGCAGACAGCCCCACGGGAGCAAGCTTCACCTCGTGTCGAAGATTGACGATCTCGGTCAGCCCCACACGGAGCGCTTCCACCCGCAGGCGGGCGATCTCGATCAACGCCCCGGCCTCCGGTGGGAGGGGGCCAAACCGGTCGATCCATTCCGCCTTGGCTTCCTCCACCGCCTCGAGTGTCTCGGCCGCGGCCAGGCGTCGGTAAGCCTCGAGCCGAAGCGATTGATCGGGCAGATACGCGTCGGGAAGATGAGCATCGACCGGCAGTTCGATCCTGACTTCTTTGATTTCAGTCTCGACCGGTGTCTGCCCCTCGAGCTTCGAGACCGCCTCGGCGACCAGCTCCGCATAGAGATCGAAACCAACGGCGGCGATGTGACCGGATTGCACCTCGCCCAGAATTGACCCCGCCCCCCGAATCTCCAAGTCCTTCAGGGCGAGATGAAATCCAGAACCGAGATCGGTTGCTTCTCCTATCGCCTCCAGGCGACGATGAGCCTCCTCGCTGAGCACCTGATCGGCGGGGTGAAAGAGGTAGGCGTAGGCCCGTTGGCTGGAGCGACCGACCCGTCCCCGAAGCTGATAGAGCTGAGCAAGGCCCAAGAGGTCTGCCCGCTCCACGATCAAGGTGTTCACCTGCGGAAGGTCGAGTCCCGATTCGATGATGGTCGTGGCCACCATCACGTCGTACTCGCGATTCCAGAAGTCGAGCATGATCTGCTCCAGCTGGCCTTCCGACATCTGTCCGTGAGCGACAACGTATCTGGCGTCGGGGACCAGCGATCGCAAGCGCATGCCGGCCTCTTCGATCGAGCGAACGCGGTTGTGAACGTAGAAGACCTGCCCATCACGCAACAGCTCCCTGCGCAATGCCGCGGCCACAGTCTGGGCGTCGTAGGGGCCAACAAAGGTGAGTATGGGGTGGCGATCCTCAGGCGGAGTGCGAATGTGACTCACGTCGCGGATTCCGGTCAGCGCCATCTCCAGCGTCCGCGGAATAGGAGTGGCGGTGAGGGTGAGGACGTCAACGCCGACTTTCAACGCTCGCAATTGGTCCTTGGCGGCGACTCCGAATCTCTGCTCCTCGTCGATGACCACGAGACCAAGGTTCTTCCAGCGCACGTCATCGGACAAGACCCGGTGAGTGGCGATGACAATGTCGACTTCGCCACTGGCGATGCCGGCCACGACTTTCTGTTGCTGGCGCTGGGTGAGAAAGCGCGATAGCACCTCCACCCTGACCGGATAGGGCTCGAAACGTTCGGAAAACGTCTGGTGATGCTGCTGGGCCAACAGGGTCGTCGGGCAGAGGACGGCCACCTGTTTTCCGGCCTCGACCGCCTTGAAAGCCGCCCGGATGGCGATTTCGGTCTTGCCGTAACCAACATCGCCGAACACCAACCGATCCATCGGCTGATTGCCCTGCATGTCTGCCTTGACCTCGTCGATGGTCACGAGTTGATCTGGGGTTTCCTCGTATGGGAAGAGTGCTTCCATCTCCCGTTGCCAGGGGGTATCGGCAGGGAAGGCGTATCCCCGGGCTCGAGCCCGCGCCCGATGAAGCCGAACCACTTGTTCGGCGACCGCTGCTACCGCCCGCCGCACGCGGTCCTTGGTCTCCGACCAGTCCTTCCCGCCCATTCTCGAAATCCGGGGCTCTTCTCCTCCCGTGTACTTGCGGACCGAAGCCAACTGGTCGATCGGCACGTATAGGCGGTCTTCACCGGCGTACCCGATCATCAGGTAGTCACGCTCGATGCCGGCCATGGTGCGTGAGGTCAGTCCGTCGAATCTCCCGATGCCATGTCGCTGATGGACCACGTAGTCGCCTGCCGTCAGGTCGGCATAATTGACTCCACCCTCGGCCCGCCGGCGGGTAGAGCTGCGATGGGCCCGCCTCCGACCGGCGATCTCCTGCTCCCCGAGAATCGCCAGCCTGAGATCGGGAGCAACAAAGCCACGATGGATGCCCTGGGCAATGACCTGTGGGACCACTCCTTCCTCGGCGAGAACGCGACCGACGCGATCGGCCGCCTGTTGGCCGTCCATGGCAATCACCACCTCGACTCCCAGGCGTTGGAGCCGATCGATGGCGAGGGCCACGGACTGTGGATTCCCGGGCACGGCCTCGAGCCCGCGCACGGTCAAGACCGGATCGGCCGGCCCGGCGGGGAGCGATGGCATCTCCAGGAAATCGCCTTCCAGGGGCAGGTAGAGGGCAGGGTGGTCCCCACCATCCATTCCCCAGGTGGGCGAAAGCGCAGATGCCAGGTCCATTTCTTCCTTGGCGAGATCGGCGGCGCGTTCGCGGCTCCGCTGAGGCTCGACCAGCACCACGCGGGACTGCGAGGCGGCGTCGAGCAAAGATGACGGCTCCGCCACCCAGGGCATCCACGACTCCATCCCCGAAAAGATCTGTCCTTCGGCCAATCGTTCCCAGGTCGACGATGCGGCCGGCATGCTGCGGACCAGGTCCTGCGCCCGCCTCCGCGTCAGCTCGTCGGGTCGAAATTCCCGCGCCGGGTAGGCCAGCAGACGGTCGACCTGACCCTCTGATCTTTGATTGCCGACCGCGAACTCCCGAAGGTCTTCGACCGTGTCACCGAAGAGGTCAACGCGAATGGCTTCGTCGGCCTGCGCCGGGAAGATGTCGATGATTCCCCCCCGCACCGCAAACTCTCCCCGCGCCTCGACGCGGTCGGTTCGCTCGTAACCGAGGGCGGCGAGCTTCTCCACCAATGAGGTGAGCGAGACCTCTTCGCCTCGCTCGAGCACGATCGGGTCGGGCGATGATGGCGAGAGCCGTTGCATCGCTGCCCGCGCCGAGGCGACGACCACCACATCGGGCGGGGCTTCCTTGAGGATGCGGAGACCCTCGGCCCGACGGGCCATCGTTTGCAGATTCGGGGAGATGTGTTCGAAGGGGAGGGTTTCCCAAGCCGGTATCAGGAACGGCTGGGTAAAAAGCGAGAGATCGTCCACCAGGTCTTCGGCTTCGCGTTCGGTGGGAACCACTGCCAAAACGGTTTCGCCCCGAGCCATTGCCGCCAGCGCGAAAGCGCGGGCACCAGGCGATACAGCCAAACGCCTGCCGTCGCCGAGTGGGTTTCGCCAGCGCTCGAGAAGGTGGGCTAAAGGCGGGGAAGACAACCCGTCGATGGTAGGCGCTGGCTCACCATTCGATCTCGAGACAGTTCCGATGCGAGGTCGACTCGACTTGAAATGTGGCGTGGGCGATCCCGTACGCCTCTTCGAGCAGGCTCCTCGCCCGATCGAGCGTCGAATGGGCGTCGATTTCTGGCCCCACCAGAATGTGAGCCGAGGCCACTTCCATCCCCGAGGTCAACGTCCAGACGTGGAGATCATGGAGGTCGACGACGCCCGGGATGGCCTCGAGGTCGCGCCGCAATCTTTCCATATCGAGGTCGGACGGAGCTGCCTGAACGAGGATGCGAGTGGCCTGGCGTCCGATCCTCCAAGCCCGAGGAACGATCAGGGCCCCGATGGCCATGGCCACGACCGAATCGATCTGGGTCCAGCCGGTCAGGGCGAGAACGACGGAGCCAGCCACAACCCCCACCGATGCCGCCAGGTCGGCCACCACTTCGGTGCGGGCGGCGGCGATGTTGAGGGATTGTCCCTGCAGCCAGCGCAAGCTGATCACGTTGACGACCAGACCGCCGAGAGCGATTGCCAGCATCGGACCGCTCTCGATACGCGTCGGGGTGCTTAGCCGGCCGACTGATTCGATGACAACGTAGGCCGCCAAAGCGAGAAGCAATACCGTGTTGGCTAAAGCAGCAAGGATCTCGAGCCGGTAGAGCCCAAAGGTGTGGCCGGCGGGTCGTGTCATGCGATTCGCCAGCACCGCCGCTATCGCTAGGCCCAGTCCGAGAGCGTCGGTCCCCATGTGCCCGGCGTCAGAAAGCAGGGCGAGCGACCCGGTGAGGATTCCACCAACGATCTCGACCAGCATGAACCCGATCACGAGCACGAAACTGGCGCGCAGCCTCTTCAGCTCGTCAGGGGCACGCGCAAGGGTTCCATGAGCTTGACTGGTCATTCCCAATAAACCTACCAGTTGAGACACCAACCCTTCGATGGCTGCCTCCTCGGTATGCTCGGAATGGTGAGCGTTCCACTCGTGGAGCAACTCCATTTCTCTCGAGCCGAGTTCCGGCGCGGCCTGTGGGATGTTTCCGATGAGGATGGGGAACAGCGGATCGGTCCCATGAACTCGATCGGCTGGATGGTGGGCCACCTGGCCTGGCAAGAAGAGCGCTATTGGTTGCGGCGCGCTCGTAACACGATCTTGATCCCTCGGCTTGACGAAGAGTTCGCCTACGGCAAACCGGCGACGGTGCC
>JAICGW010000142.1 GCA_025922945.1 Acidimicrobiia bacterium
CCGGCCAGAGGCGGAATCCCCGAGAGGGCAAGCGCTCCCACGACGAAAGTCCGATAGGTGACGGGCATGTGCTTTCGCAACCCGCCCATATCGCTCATGTAGTTGGAATGGACGGCGTGGATCACCGAGCCTGCTCCGAGGAAGAGCAGGGCCTTGAAGAAGGCATGGGTCCAGAGGTGGAAGAGACCGGCGGTATAACCACCCGCCCCCAACGCGGCAACCATGTAGCCGAGCTGACTGACGGTTGAATAGGCGAGCACGCGCTTGATGTCGTCCTGCACCAGCGCCAGCAACCCGGTAATGAAGAGGGTGGCAGCGCCGATCCCCAGGATCCAGGCTCGTACCTCCGAGCCCATACCCTCATAGAAAGGGAACATGCGGGCGATGAGGTAGACCCCGGCGGTGACCATCGTGGCGGCATGCATCAGCGCCGAGACGGGCGTGGGTCCGGCCATGGCGTCCGGCAGCCAGACATGAAGCGGGAACTGCGCCGACTTGCCCATCGCTCCGAAGAAGATCAGGAGACCAGCCACCACTGCCACTCCCCCGAGTGCGGCTAGTCCCTCATCGGCCGCGGCCAGGATCTCGGTGAACCGGAAGGTGCCCACCGTCAGTCCGAGAATGACCGTGCCGATCATCAGACCGAGGTCGGCTACCCGGTTGACATAGAAGGCCTTCATGGCCGCCGACGAGTTCTCCTTCTGCTCCCAGTAGTGGCCGATCAGGAGGTAGGAGGCAAGCCCCACCCCCTCCCAGCCGATGATGAGCTGGACCAGATTGGGTGCCGCCACCAGCACCAACATCGCTCCGGCGAAAAGCGAGAGGTTGGCGAAGAAAGTCGGGACCCGGACGTCGCCGTGCATGTAGCCGACGGCGTAGATGAAGACCAGCAGGGCCACGGTGGTGACAACGACAAACATCATCGTCGAGAGGCCGTCCACCACCCAGCCGAGCTCGAAGACCAGGGGCTGGCCATTGCGGACCCCGATCCGGGCGATCTCGAAATGGACCTCGCGGGCCACCCCCTGGGTGATGTTGAGGACGAAGAGGGCGATGGCGTACACCCAGTTGATGGCCATCGCTCCGATGGCGAATTCGGCTCCGTGACGCCGCATGCGCCGTCCGAAGAAGAAACAGAGCAGCATGGCGATGAAAGGAAGAACCAGGAGGATCCCGGCGTACTGGGCCAGCGCCCCACCGTCGGATAGGTGGGGGCCCTCTTCGGCCACGGAGGCGACCAGGGCGCCTATGAACAAGAACGGGGTCCGTGCGTCACCGGCTGGCGAGTATAAAGAGGCGCCCTGGGAGGCAAGCCTTTGACCAAAAACCGACTCGAAACCATCACCGACGGGGTGCTAGCGATCGTCATCACGATCATCGTCCTGGAGCTGCACGTGCCCGAGACAGCCGGTCTCGCCGGCCTCCGCGAAAGCCTTCCACTGCTGGGGGCTTACGCATTCACCTTCATTCACGTCGGGATCTACTGGAACAACCATCACAACCTGATCCATGCTGTGCGGCAGATCGACGGAGCGGTGCTTTGGGCCAATCTGGTCCTGCTGTTCTGGGTGTCGCTTCTCCCCTTCGTCATTAGATGGTTCGCCGAAGTTGGCTTTGCCTCGATGCCGGTGGCGGCCTTTGGAGCCGTACTGTGGCTGTCTGCGATCTCGTACTACTTTCTGGTGAGAGCCCTGATTCGATGCAATGGCGCCGACTCGACCGTGGCGAGGGCGGTGGGCCGGGATCGGAAGGGCTGGCTCTCCACATTGGTTTACACCGTCGCCATCCCATTGGCGTTCCTGAGTCCAGAAGCTGCCTTGGCCCTTTACGCCGTGGTGGCGTTGATCTGGCTAATCCCCGACCGCCGCTTTATCCGGGTCGCTACAGACGCATCAAGTTGAAGTCGTCAACATTGGCCGAGCTGCGATTACGGAAGATCATCAGGATGATGGCGAGCCCGATTCCCACCTCGGCGGCGGCAACGGTTATGACAAAGATCGAGAACACCTGGCCGACTGCCAATTCGGTCTGCAGCAACGACTCGAAGGCAATCAGGTTGATGTTTACCGCGTTGAGCATGAGCTCCACCGCCAGCAGGACCATCACCGCGTTGCGCCGAACCAGCAGTCCATAGACCCCGAGCGAGAAAAGCAGGGCCGCCAGGATCAGGAACTGGTTGACCAACATCAGGTCGCCTCTCGCGCTTCTTCCTCGGCGGGGGAAAGATCCTTCCGGGCCAGGGTGATTCCCCCGATCAAGGCAGCCAGAAGCAGGAAGGAGACGACCTCGAAGGGGACCACGAAGCGACCCAGCAAGGCCTCGCCGAGGAGGCGGGTATCGGTAGCGTCGCCCACACCGGTGACCTCCCTTCCGGCAAAAGCCCGGATCGAGGCCCAGGAGAGAACGGCGAACAAGATGATGGACGTGATCGCCGCCGGAGCCCGGCGTTTGTGGTCAAGAGCGACGTCGCGACCCAAAGGAGCCCGGGTGATCATGATCCCAAAGAGAAACAGGACGATCACCGCCCCGATGTAGACCAGCACCAGGGTGAGAGCGACGAACTCGGCGGAGAGGAGCAGGAAAAGCCCGGCAGAAGAGGCGAGAGCTCCCACCAGAAACAGGGCAGCTCGAATCACGTTTTGCGACGTCACCACCCTCACCCCCGAGTAAGCCGAAGCCAATGCGAGCAGGGTGAAGACCCAGTTGACCGGTTGGGAGATCCAATCGCCGAGATTCATCGACTGGCGCTCATGTTTCGGGCGGTGGGGGGACGGTGGTGAGCCAATCCTGCAGCCGATCCATGTCATGCATCATCTTGCCCATCGCCTGCTCGGAGTACTCGTAATCGGGCGACCAGAACAAAGCATCGAAAGGACAGACCTCGACGCAGATCCCGCAGTACATGCAAAGGGCGTAGTCGATGTCGAAGCGATCGAGCGTGGCCCGCACCTTGATCCGCCCTCCTGGCTTGTCGGGCTGTTTCTCCTCCTTATGGCCTTCGATGTAGATGCACCAATCGGGGCAGTTGCGGGCGCAGAGCATGCAAACCGTGCATGCCTCCTGATCGAGGGCAATCACACCCCTCGCTCGCGGCACCGGAGTCTCTTTCACCACCGGGTAGTTGACGGTGTTGAGGTACTTCTTCGGCAGGAAGATGGTCTTCACCATCGTCTTGAAGGTGACCACCATCCCCTTCGCCAACCCGATGCCGGGCATCGTCGACAGCCGGCTGGTCATGCCATCACCTTGAGAACACCGGTGGCCAAGATATTGGCCAGCGAGATCGGCACCAGCCACTTCCAGGCGATGGACTGGAGCTGATCTTCCCGGAAGCGGGGAAAGGTCCAACGGAACCAGATCATCAGAAACACCAGCACCCCGATCTTGGCAAAGAGGATCAGCGGTCCAAAGATGTTGAGCTGGGTCTCACTCAACCCCGGTGCCCAGTAGCCACCCAGGAACAACGTGGCGGCGATGGCCGAGAGCGAGAACATGTTGGCGAACTCGGCCAGGAAGAAGAAGAGAAAGCGGAATCCCGAGTACTCGGTGATGTAGCCCATCACCAGCTCCGATTCGGCGATGGGCATGTCGAAGGGGATTCGGGCCAGCTCGGCTAGCGAAGCGATGATGAAAACGGCGAAGCCGACGAACTGGACGAGTACGAAAGGCATCCCCCAGGTCCAGCCCCGCTCGGAGAACCAGGCACCCTGCGCCTCGACGATGCCGGTCAGCGACATGGTTCCGGCCATGATCACCACCCCGACCACGGCCAGGATCAAAGGCAGCTCATAGGCAATGAGCTGGCCGGCCGCCCGCAGACCGCCGATGAGCGAGTACTTGTTGGCCGATGACCAGCCCGCCATCAGGACCCCGATGGTCGAGAGCGAAGAAACGGCGAGGACATAGAAAACCCCGAGGTCGAGGTTGCGAGCCACGAGGTCTGGGCCCAGTGGAATCGGCACCAGGATGGCCACCGCCGACACCAGCACCAGGACCGGAGCCCACTTGTACACCGGACGATCGGCATCGGCGGGGACGAGGTCTTCCTTCTGGAAGAACTTGACCCCGTCGGCGATGAGCTGGGCCCAGCCCCAGCGGCCGCCGGCGAAATAGGGACCGACCCGCGACTGCATCTTGGCCGAAAGCTTCATCTCGGCGAAGCCCACCACCATTCCCACCACCGGAATGATGAGCGCCGCGATCAAAAGCTTGATTACAAGCTGGACCCAGAAATTGGAGAGCAGTTCTTCGATCATCGGTCGACGTCTCCGAGGACGAAGTCGAGGGAGCCCATCACGGCGATGATGTCGGGAATGATCGCTCCCTCCAAAACCCAGGGCAGGATGGAGATATTGGAGAAAGAGGCGGAGCGGATCTTGACCCGGTAAGGCCCCAGCCCTCCATCGGAAACGATGTAGTAGCCCATCTCGCCCTTCGGGTTCTCGGCCCGCACGTAGACCTCGCCCTTGGGCACCTTGATGATCTTCGGCACCTTGGCCAGGAGGGGACCGCTCGGAATCCCGTCGATGGCCTGCTGGATGATCCGCGCCGACTCCCGGATCTCGAGCAGGCGCACGTACCAACGGTCCCAGCAGTCGCCGTTCTGGCCCGTGGGAACGTTGAAGGAGAACTTGTCGTAGGGGAGGTAGTTGGAAACCTTGCGGAGATCAAAGCCCACCCCCGAGGCCCGGAGGTTGGGTCCGGAGAGCCCATATGAGGCGGCGATGTCAGCCGGGATCACCCCCACCCCCTTGGTCCGGGCGAGGATGATCTCGTTGCCCCCCACCAGATCCTCGATCTCCTCGCAGGTCTCGAAGACCTTGTCCATCGCCGCCCTGGTCTCGGGAAGGAAGGTCTTCGGGAGATCCTGGCTCACCTTGCGCGTACTCGCCCCG
>JAICGW010000143.1 GCA_025922945.1 Acidimicrobiia bacterium
AACCCCGCCTCCGAAGGCGATGAACAACTGCAGAAAGAGCGAAGCGTCGGCCACGGCGTGTTACCTGCGACCATGTTCGCACGAGCCCTTTCGAAACTGACATCTCCGAAGGCCCACGTTGAAACCGCTCCTCGACCCCATCCTTCCCTCGGCTCGTTTCGGTCCCAGCGATCGCGCTCTGACCGTGACGATGTGGTTGGTCGGGTTTGTCCAGGGATTCACCCAGGCTCAGCCGGCGGCGACATTGCCGTTCACCCGAGCCGGGCTCGGTCTCAGCCAGGCCGACATCAGCTCGCTGCTCGCTTGGGCCCGCCTGGGGAGCCTGCTGGCGGTGGGGCTGTCGATCTGGGCGGACCGATCGGGCCGACGCCGTCCCTTACTGGCGGCCTATGCGCTCCTGGTGGTGGCGAGCGCCGCCGGCGGACTGGTGACCTCCCCGCTTCAGTTCGGACTCTCACAAGGCCTGGTGCGAGGAGCCACCTCGGGTTTGTCGACCCTGGGCGTGGTCTGGCTGGCCGAACACCTGGCCCCCCGGATCCGCGCCTACGGGGTTGGGATCTATGGGGCGGCGGGGAGTTTTGGAGCGGGGCTGGCCGTGATTGGGTTGCCGCTCGCCGAAGCCAACTGGCGGATCCCCTATTTCCTCACCGGAGCCGGTTTGCTTCTGCTCCCCGTCCTCGCCTACCGGATCCGGGAGCCAGTGGATCGGGGAACCATCCCGGCGCGCCGGGTCGATACCAGCTTTCTGCAGACCCCGGTGTTTCTGGTCGCCGCCCTGACCTCGCTGCTCCCCTCGGCTTTCTCTTCTCTCGGGCTGGCCTTTCTCACCGAGCGGTTGGTCAACCAAGTGGGCCTGAGCTCGGGTGAAGCGGTGCTGCTGACCCTCTCCGGAGGAACGGTCGGAGCGGTGGGGTTCTTTCTCGGCGGGCGGTTGGCCGACACGTGGGGAAGGCGTCCGACAACTATCCTGGCCCTGCTCTCGATCCTCGGTGGCGGGGTGGCCGTCTACAACCTCGGATCGGTTTCGCTGCTATTCCCGGCGTTGATTGTTTCCTCGTTTGGCTCCTTCGCCTACGTCCCCGCCGCCTCGATCCACCGCGCCGAGCTTTTCCGGCCCGAGCAGCGAGCCACCGCCAGCTCGGCCCTCACCTGGGTGGGGACGCTCGGCTCCGCCATCGGATTGCTCACCGGCGGTCTCATGATCGATCGTTTGGGCCTGAGCGCCACCATGGCTCTGCTGGGCTCAGCGGTGCTAGTGGCGGCTCTGCTGACCCTCCGTCTCCCCGAGACCCGTGGCCTCCTCCTCGACCGTTGGGAAGACACCGGGGAGAAGGACCAGCAAGCGGGCCAGGATCATGAGTCCGATCGCCCACCAGACGCCGCGCAGCCCCCAACCACTCCGAACGACGACGACTAGGAGCCCGGCCGAGGCGAGCAGCCCCAGACCCGACGAGGCCATCATCCGGGCGAGCCGGAGCTGACCGAGAACGACACCGTCAAGAACCCACAACCAGGCAGCCGGCACCGCCAGTATCGCCAGCACGGCGGTGACGCTGCCGAGCTCGGAGGCCACCGCCGCAGTGGGAGCGAAGATCGCCGCCAGCGGCGGTCCCGACACCAACCAGAGTCCCGCCAGCACCACTCCCATCAGGCTCCCCCACCAGAGAAGCCGTCTGATCACATCGATTTCCCCCTCGAGGTCGCCCCGGCCAGTGGCCTCGGCCACCAAGGTCTGGGCGGCTATGGCGAGCCCGTCGACCAGCATCGCCGAAAGGAACCACGTCTCGCGCACGATCTGATGCGCAGCAAGGGCGTCGACGCCGATCCGGGCCACAGCCGCGGTGGAGATCGAAAGCGTCGATACCAGAAAGAGCGTCCGGGCGGTGATGAGGGCGCCGGGACGAAGCAGGTTGGAGAGGCTTGCGAAACCGGTCCAGGTCAGGAGCCCGAGGCGCCGCTTGAGATAGACGACGAACATGCCCGCACCGATGAACTGGGCAGCGACCGAGCCGAGCGCCGCTCCGCTCACTCCCATGTTGAAGCCGAAGATCAGGATCGGGTCGATGACGATGTTGAGGGCGTTGATGACGACAGTGATCAGGAGGGGTGTCCGGGTGTCGGCCAATCCTCGGAAAGAGCCGTGGCCGGCCAGGATGACCAGCACGGCGGGAGCGGCGACCGCCTTGATGCGGAGATAATCGAGGGCAGGAGCCATCACCTCGGGACCGGTCTGGACCAGTAACAGGATCGGTTGAGCGAAGACGATCAGGAGCAACGTCGTCATGACGCCCAGGCCGATGGCGAGAACCAGAGACGAGGAAATGACCTCGCTCGCCCGCCCTCGATCTCCCGCTCCCTGTGCCCGGGCCACCATCGGGGTCGTGACATAGGCGAGAAAGTTGAAGACGACGAAGACGAAGCCGAAGACGGCTCCGTTGACGGCCAGCGCCCCGAGAGCGCTCGCCCCCAGTCGTGAGACAAAGAAGGTGTCGGCAAGGGAGAGCAGGGGCTCGGCGGCGAGGGCACCCAACGCCGGGATGGCGAGGGCAAAGATCCGGCGGTCGATGCTTCGCATCACACGCGCTTGAAGGGCCACTGACAGATGCGGTTGAGTTCGCACTCCGGGCACCGGGGACGGCGCGCTTCACAGATATCGCGTCCGAACTGGATGAAGCGCATCGAGATCCCCGACCAGGCCTTGCGGGGATAGAGCGCCTTCAGATCGGCTTCGATCTTCACCGGGTCTTTATGGGCCGTGAGGTCGAGCCGCCCTGCCACCCGGCGGACGTGGGTGTCGACGGCAATGGCGGGAGCGGCAAATGCCTCGGCCAATACGACGCTGGCGGTCTTGCGCCCCACCCCCCGCAGAGTCACCAGCTCCTCGAGCCGGTCGGGCACTACGCCTCCGAATCGCTCTTCGAGGTCCTTGGAGAGAGCGATGATCGACTTCGTTTTCTGGCGATAGAACCCCGATGAGAAGATGATCTGCTCGACCTCCTCGGGGTTGGCGGCAGCAAGATCGGCCGGGGTGGGAAAGCGGGCGAAGAGCACCGGACTGATGCGGTTGACGTTCTCGTCGGTGGTCTGGGCCGACATGACCGTCACCACCAGGAGTTGCCAGGGATCCTGGTAGTCGAGGGCAGTGCCGATGTCGGGATAGCGCTTCTTCAGCAGGGCGAGGATGCGGTTGGCCCGGCGGCGAGCGGCCGGCGTTGGCGGAGGGGGTGGGGGTTTGAGAGGCAAGGGCTCGATGGTATGAGGCTCCTAGCCTTCCCGGCCCTTGCGCTCTCGTACCACCCTGGCCGGTCTGGCCATCGCCGCCGCGTCATTCTTGTTCGGATCGACCTTCGTCGTCATCAAGGATGCGGTGGCGACCTTTCCTCCGATCTCCTTCGTGACCTGGCGCTTTCTCCTTGGAGGATTGGTGCTGATGTTGATCGGGGCTCCACGGGGGATGAGGGTGTGGCGCGACGGAGCGGTTGCGGGGTCGCTGCTCTTCGTCGGCTATAGCTTGCAGACCGCCGGTCTTGTCACCACCGGCGCCTCCAACTCCGCCCTCATCACCGGCCTCTTCATCATCTTCACTCCACTGCTGGCAGCGCTCCTGTATCGCAGGAGCCCCTCCCTGGGAATCGCAGCTGCCGCCCTCCTCGCCTTCGCCGGGGTCGTCTTCCTCACCTACCGCCCCGAAACCGCATTGGTGCGCGGCGACCTTCTCACGGTGGGAGCGGCGCTCGCCTTCGCCGGACACATCATCGCCCTCGACCGTCTCGCCAGCCGGCACTCGCTGCTCCCCTTCACCGCCGTGCAGCTGCTGGTCACCGGCCTCCTCGCCTTTCCACTGGCCGCCATCACTGAGGGGGTCCCGCTTCCCGGCCGCCGCGAGCTGCCGGCGATTCTGATCACCGCCCTCGGGGTTTCGATCGGTGGCTATCTCCTCCAGCTGTGGGCGCAAACGATCATCAGCCCGTCTCGTACCGCAATCCTCCTGGCCCTGGAGCCGGCCTTCGCGGTGGCGACGGCGGCCGTGGTTCTCGATGAACGATTGACGACGGCGGGCTGGGTGGGCGCCGGCCTCATCATGGCGGCGATCTTGCTGGTTATCCGGTTCGGTGCCGCTGAAGTCGCCGGTAGAGATGGGTGACGATTCTGATCAAGGCCACCACCACCATCAGCGAGATCACCAGGTACATGGCCAGCGCCGGGCCGGCGGTATAGCGCTCCGGGCAGGCCGCGAGCCCACCCTCGCAGAGCCCATAACCGGTTCCCCCTCCGAGGAGGTCGAGAAGGACCAGAATCGGCAGCGCCGCCAGGCCGATCGCCAGCAGTACCAGGAGCAGCAACAGGGCGCGGACCCACACCATCATTCGACAACGCTACCGGCCGCAGCGCCTTCGCTCGGTACACTCGACTGTCCTGTGGGGTACTTCGAGGAGCCGTTTACAGCCGCCGAAATCACGGTCCTGAAACGGTTTTTCACTAATGTCGACCAGCCGGTTTTCGCCCTCATCAACCTTCCCGAAGTGGTCAAGGGTGCCCTCTTTGCCCGTTACTCCCGATCGGCCAAGTCGGTCCGCCGTCTGTTCCTGGACGAATTCGTCGCCGATCCCGACGCCGGCATCGCGGCGATCGTGGATGATCTCGGAACCAGCGCCGAGAGCGACCCACTGATCGATCAGAAGCGGGCGGAAGGGCTCTATCGACGGGTCTTCTTCGAATACGGCGATGATTCGGTGGCCCAACTCGGTGGCGTTCATCTCGCCTGCGAACAGGCCTCCAACATCCTCACCAAGGTGCTCGAGTGGGGACGCCTCGCCTCCTATCTCGAGCAATCCACCCGGTACATCGCCTACGACGTCCCCCTCGG
>JAICGW010000144.1 GCA_025922945.1 Acidimicrobiia bacterium
CCGGCGTCGGGTGGCAAAGGTCAACGAACTCGACACCCGCTAATCGCGAACCCAGGGCTGGTAGGGCTGTACAGCAGCCCTACCAGCCCACAGAAGTCCGAAAGGTGGCCGGTCAGCCGCCGACGAATTCCGCGTATTCTCGGCTGCGTTGCTCCCAGAGAGCGATTGACTCCTCGGTGAGTCGATAGTTCGAAAAGTCGACGTACATAACCTCAACGTCCTCCGGGTAGTTCTCGGCCACCCAGGCAGCGAATGGCTCCCAGACCTGGGGCGAAAACTTGCTGATGCCCCAGTTCATGGTGGCGGCGACAATCTTGCCGTCCCGAACCGTGAGGTCGAACCAACTGCCGCTGAAGGGACCCAATCCCCTCTCCTCCGATCGGATGGCGTGGAAGTCCCACGAGCAGCCCACCACAATTCCGTCGGGTGTGGTATTTCGATGTCTACAAAAGTCAAGCAACAGCTTGAAACCCTGCGCCTCGAGCAATCTGTTCTCCAACCGCACTTGTTCCAGATCGCTAAGCCAGAGGTCAGCGTCGGAAGCTAGATAAGAAGCCGCCTGGTCGACGTTGAAGGCCCCGTAGGCTCCGACGAAGACTGCGGCAAGGGCCTCGGCCTCGCCCACGGCCTCGAGTGACGGAGCTGCCGCCACATACTCGCGGGTCCGCTGCTCCCAGACAGGTATCGACTCTTCAGTGACCCGCCAACCGGTTTGGGAGACATCTTCGTACATGATGGCGACATCGTCGGGATGGGTTCGCGCAACCCAGGCGGCGAAGGGTTCCCACATCTGCTTTGAGAATCCGTTCGGGTCGGAAAAGTTCATGGAGCCACTTGTCTCGAGACCAACGACCTTGCCCTCGCGAATGGTGATGTTGTAAGCATGATCACCCCAGGGGCCGAGGCCGATTTCGTCCGACCGGAGTTGGTGCCACTCGTTGGGACAACTCACAACAACTCCGTCGGATGACGTGCTCACTTGCTCACAGGGGCCGGTGAAGATCGCCTTATCTCCGATCGCCTCAAGGAATCTCGCCATCAAACGCTCCTCGGCCAACGAACCAAAACCCTCAGCGCCGTCTGCGACGTAGCTGAATGCTTCGTCGATGTCGTGGCTCGCATAAGCCTCGACAAAAGCCGTGGCCGTCTCGACCGCCGACGTCGTCGGCTGATCCGCCACGGCGACATCATTCGCAAGGGGCCGCATAAACAGCAGAGCGCCAATGATGATCGCGGCCGCCGCCGCGATCCCGATGAGCAGGTTCCGCCGCGGCGGCTCCGGCTCCTGATCAACTATGACCCGGTCGTGGGTCTGCATCTCCGTCCTCCTTTGCTGATCGAGGACAGACGCATCAAACGGTACGAGCGCAGACAGGTCCGGGACCGGGTTGGCCTGCCGAACCACGCGATCGATCTGGTCGAGCGTCATGTTCCTCCCTTTCTGGCAATCGGAGGGGAGTTGATTGCGCGGGTTTCCATCAAGGGCTCGAGGCTTCGAGCCAACTTCTGATATGAGCGATGAATTCTTTGGTCAACGGCCGCACGGGTCATGCCCATGATCTCGGCGATGGTGTCGCGCGGTATGTCCTCCCAGGCGAAGAGCATCAGGATCTCGCGATCCTTGGGCTTCAATTGGTTCACCGCTGCTACTACTTCCTGGTCACGTGCGCTCTGGAACACGAGGGTGGAGGGCTCAACCGGGGGGGCCACTCCGAGATTGCGAAGCTTGGCATCGAGGCGCGAACGACGGCGCAGGGCTCGAAGTTGATTCGATAGCACCCGCCCGGCGATCCCATAGAGATATGGCAGGGTCGCTGGGGGCGGAGGAATGTCGTCGAACCGCCGCCAGGCCACGAGGAAGGTCTCCGAACACGCATCGGGGGCGTCAGCCGTCTTCGTACGCCGTAGGCAATATGCCATCACTTGAGGCCAGTTCTGTTGATACATGGCCTCGAAGTTGATCGTCTTAGTCGGTGGAACCTCCGCCATCATGCCTACATGTCCACCTGATGCCGCTTCTTGACGTGATTCTGGTCGAACCGTTGCCAAGCCGCCGCGACTAGCTCATAGGATCACTTGGTGGGCCGGTTGCCGCGGACGGGTTGGAAGTAGTGATGATCGATCCAGTGGGCGACTTGCTT
Source organism: Acidimicrobiia bacterium (assembly GCA_025922945.1). Classification (GTDB taxonomy): domain Bacteria; phylum Actinomycetota; class Acidimicrobiia; order Spongiisociales; family ZC4RG35; genus JACCTH01. Next base: position 2,142 of record JAICGW010000144.1, read on the forward strand.
GCCGATGAATGCACCCTGTTCGTCGGCGGTCCGAAAGTGGATCCCACCCCAGACGCGAGCGTCGATGATTTCATCTATCGCATCTGAAAAGCGCTCGAATTGGCGCGGCTGGCCGGGAAAGCGGCCGGAGTTCACGTCGAAGGCAACCCTGTCAGTGCCGAAGAAATCGCGAGCGGTGTTGAGTACGGCACCACTCAGACAGCCGTGGCCCGAGGGATGGTCGGGAAAGGGCGGCGTCCCCAGAGGGGGCGTGGTTTCTGTCGAAGGATCGAACAGCGATTGCCACGCAGGATCGGCGATGGTGTGCCGATTGCCGTCGGTATCCGCCTCGCGAATGGCGGCGATTGGACGCCAGAAATTCCAGTAGTACTTGTCGTTCCAGCAGGCGATTGCTGCATCGGCGGCGGCGAGATTGATCATGGCCAGCAAGCGTGCTTCCTCTACGGCGTCGAACTCGTGCTCGGTGGAAAGGTTGCGAAATAGAGGGTTCCAGAGTGCGATTGGCGGAGCCTGCCAAAAAATGGCGGCGGTAGTTTGGTCGGCGGTCCGTGTGGTGCTGGTCAGCGAGCCCAGTTCCTTCACCTCGTTGAATTCCCTGGTGTAGATGCCACTATTGAGACGGTTGGGCCCTCTCGAGCGGAATTGGTCAGGGGTTTCGATGAGGAACGGCTTGAGGTTGCCGACCCAGGCATCTGGATCGAGAGCAGTTGGGGTCGTCGGCCGCCAATCACCGGGTTCGGTGCCAATGTCAAAGACGAACGGGTCGAGGAAGCCGTCGTTCTCGCGGAAATCGATCATCGCTTGAGCCGCTGCCGCACCTGCGGCGACGCCCTCGTCTTCGCTTGGTCCATCCGCGATCGCGGCCAAGTTGTCGGCCCAGGTGGCATTGAGGGTCGGAACCTGGGTCGCATCGACGATTTCGACCAGCACGTGATGAGCTGCGGTGGCGATAGCGGCGCTGTATGACGCTGACGGATCGATGTCTAGGTCCACAACGTCTAGGAGGTATGGCTGATATCCCCGGTCGATGGCGTTTACGGCGTCGTAGACGGCACCTTGCACCATGGCGATTCCACGTGACTGACCGTGAGCCGTGGGCCGAAGGGCAATCGTCTGCGCCTGGGCGATAGCGTTCCACTGGTTCAGCACCGCGGAATCGGCAGCTGTTGGGGTGTTTGCCACTTCCAATCCGGCGCCTGAAACCGCAGGCACCGACAAGGTGGCGGCGATAGCCGCACCCAATACCAGCGCAGTCCCCCTCCGATGGAGTCGAGTCTTCATCCGTTCCCCTCACCTTCTCGAGCGGGCACAGTCGTCCCTGAACTCGAAAAACCATCTCCTGGTCCTTTTTGTCCGGCAGGCGCCTGGGCATGACAGCTTTTTGTCTGTGTCAACTCGTCGCGCCCGCCGGACATGAGGTGCTGAACCGGAACACCGGTTTTGGTGGTTCGGAGGGGAATAGAAGTGGGGCCGAGTTGACCCTCGGCCCCACTTTGCTTTGAATGAGTCAGCCGAATTCTTGGCCGATGTAAAGCAGCCCCGACGGGATTCGAACCCGCGTTTCCGGCTTGAAAGGCCGGCGTCCTAGGCCACTGGACGACGGGGCCCGTGAAGAGCAGATGGTAGGCCCTCCAAGGCGAACCCAGGGTTGGAGTGACTTGTGCAGCAGCATTTCCCGCCCTCGGAATCGAAGGGCGCGCTATCTGGTCGCCAGCAAGTTGCGGGCCCGACCAAGGCGAACCAGAACCACATCACGGCCCAAGATCGCCATCGATTCGAACAGTGGTGGGCTCACCGTCGAACCCGTCACCGCCACTCTCAGTGGCTGCAGACCTTTGCGGGCGTTGAGGCCGAGCCGTTCGAGCATTGTTCGCAAAGAACTTTCGATGTTCTCGTGATCCCAGGTGGCAAGGGACTCGAGCTCGGCAACCGCCGTCTCGAGAACTGCCCTGGCCTCCTCGCCCATCACCTTCTCCCACGAAGCCGGGTCGATCTCGAGTTCATCGGCGAAGAGAAAACGCACTTGTGGCCCGACTTCGGTCAGAAACTTGGCTCGTTCCTGGATCAGCGGCGCGATTCTTCCGAACCGGTCCCATTCCTCGGGGCTCAGTTCGCGTCCCAAGCTGGAGATCACAAAAGGGCGAGCTGCGTCCACGAACTCCACCGCGCTGAGTGACCGAATGTATTCCCCGTTCATCCAATCGAGCTTCGACTGATCGAAAACTGCGGGGTTGGTCGAGACCGACTTCAAGTCGAAAAGGCGTATCGACTCAGCCAACGACACGATGGTTACGTCACCCGCTGGAGACCACCCCAGAAGGCTCAGGTAGTTGACCAGCGCCTGCGGTAGATAACCCGCCTGGATGTACTCGGTGACCCCGGTGGCCCCGTGCCGCTTTGACAACCGCTTGCCGTCGGTTCCCAGAATCAGCGGCAAATGGGCGTAGGTGGCCTCCTTCGCCCCCAGAGCCAAGGTGAGTTGGATGTGGCGTGGTGTCGATGGCAGCAGGTCTTCGCCCCGGGCGACGTGGCTGATCTCGTAGTC
>JAICGW010000145.1 GCA_025922945.1 Acidimicrobiia bacterium
ACCACCCAGGAGCGGATTGAAACTCAGCCGGAGCTGACCCCACCACAGCGGGGAGAGAGGCATCGGTCTCTAAAGCAAGACGTCTGGCGTCAGTTCAAGCGCCACAAGGGTGCGATCGTTGGCCTGGTTCTTTTGATCCTTATTGTCCTCGCCACCGTCGCCGGTCCCTATTTCTCCCAGGACCCTTACGCCATCGACACCCTCAGCGCCAACCAGGCCCCTTCGGCCGAGCATTGGCTGGGAACCGACAATCTCGGCCGGGACGTCCTCGCTCGGGTCCTGGTTGGCGGAAGAATCTCGCTAGCCGTGGGCTTCGCCGCCATGCTTGTCGGCCTTATCCTCGGCACCGGCATCGGCATCATCGCCGGATTCTTCAGGCGTCTCGACGGACCCTTGATGAGGTTCACCGACCTCTTCCTAGCCCTCCCGATTCTCCCGCTTTTGCTGGTGGTAATCATGCTCTTCCGTGAGAGCCTCAAGGATGCGTTCGGTGAGAACGTCGGCATCTTTCTTCTGGTCGTCTTCATCATCGGGGCGACCAGCTGGATGCAGACGGCGCGGGTGGTGCGGGGAGATGTTCTCTCCATAAAGGAAGAGGAGTTCGTGCTGGCAGCTCACAGCATCGGCACGCGCAAGCGCAACATCATTATGCGCCACATCCTTCCCAACACTCTGTCCCCGGTGATGGTTTCGGCAGCGTTGGGGGTGGCGGCAGCCATCATTACCGAGTCAGCCTTGTCGTTCCTCGGGCTCGGATTCCCCGCCGACTTTCCCACCTGGGGAAGGCTGGTGTATGACGGCCGCAATTACCTCCAGCTCAACGCCGCCTGGGTCCTCGCTCCCGGCGTGCTCATTTCCCTGACGGTGATGAGCGTCAACTTCATTGGCGACGGCATCCGCGATGCCCTCGATCCCAAGCTCCGCAGCCGCTGACGCCCCGCAAACCTTCGGTTCGGCTAGCGGCATAGCAACCACGATTGCCGAGAGAACCAGGCGCAGCATTAGGTTTCGGGGCGATGGACATCATTGACCGACACTTCGCCGCCGAGAATGCCCACGACGTCGAGGGCACCCTGTCCACCTATACCGACGACATCGTCTGGGACGATGTCACCCATCCCGAGGCGCCTTTCCGGGGCAAGGAGCAGGTGGGGGCCGTCTACTCCTCGATCATCGACGCCATCCCCGACGTGCGCCTCGAGTCGGTGAGGCGGTTCTCGGCCGAGGACGGGAAGTACGTCGTCGATGAGTCGATCCTTTCTGGCCATGTCGATGGCGAATGGTCGGGTATGTCTGGAGGCGGGGCGCCGGTCCGGGTGCGGATTCTCCACGTCTTCGAAGTCCGTGACGGACTGATCAGTTACGAAAACGCCTGGTTCGATGCGTCGGCCGTCCAGCGCCAGATTCAGGCCTGGCACGACTCCCGCTGACCGTTTCGTCTAGACCGGTCTGGCGGGACCCTCGCCGTCCCTTCCGACCACAAACCAGATGGCCTGCACCGGCACCTCGCCCTTGTTGAAGAGGCGATGAGGCTGGGTGGAATCGAAGGCGATCGAATCGCCCGGCTGAAGCTCGAACTCCTGAAAGCCGATCCGGATGCCGAGCGTTCCCGAGATGACATACCCGTACTCGCGGCCGTGGTGGCGCATGAGCGATTCGTCGGGGGTAGAGGCCCCGCCGACCTCGTAGATGGCGAGGAGAAAATCAACCCCGTGCTCGGAAGTCGCCGAAAGCTCTTCCCAACGCACCCCGGAGTCGAGTTCGATCGATTGTCGATCGCCGGGGTGAACGAGAGGGCTGGCCGCGCCGTTTCTATCAGTCGCCACCCGTGGGCCCTGGTCGTAGTCATGTCCCCTGATGACCCGGTCGAGCGAGACGTTCAGCTCGGTGACAATCGCATACAAGGTGCCGACCGAGGGCTTGGACTGCCCACTCTCCAGCTGGGAGATAAGGCTGGCCGACAAGCCGGTGCGGCGAGCAAGTTCCCGCTGGCTGATTCCGGCTTTGGTCCGCTCTTCGCGCAGTCGATCTCCGATCCCTTCGAGCTTCTCGTAGAGGTCAGCAGCCTTTTGGGTGTCGGTCACATCAACATCCAGCCGCCGTCGACATAGAGATTGACGCCGTTGACCGCTCGGTTCTCGAGGAGAAAAACGGTGGCACCGACGATGTCCTCCATCGTGCATAGCTGGCCGGTTGGTGTCCGGCTCCGCACCCCTTCGAGCGGCTTGTCTTTCCAGAACGGGCTGTCGCCGACAATCCCTGGGTGGATGGCGTTGAACCGGATGGGGGCGAGCTCGATTGCCAGGGTGTTGATCAGACTGCTGATGCCACCATTGACCGTGGTGACGGTGGTCGAGCCGGGATAGGGACGATCCTTGGCCCGGCCACCAAACAAAACGACCGCGGCGTCCGCGGAGAAGCGGGGAATCAGGGTGTGGATGGTCTCCGTATAGCCGACCAGCTTCATCGTCGTCAGGTTGACCGCGTCCGCGATTCGATACTCCTTGATCGGGTTGTTGTCCCGGGCGATGCCAGCGAGCACGAGCCGCGATACGGGCCCCAGGTCCTCGAGCGCCCCGGCGATCGTTTCCGGGGCGGCGAGGTCAAAACCGAGTCCGGTGGTATTCCCCCCGATTTCAGAGGCAACCTGAGACGATCGGTCTGGATCGCGTCCCGTGATCACCACCGGGGCACCGCGCTCGGCATAGTGGCGGGCAATCTCCCGACCGAGGCCGCCGGTGCCGCCCACAACTACGACTGAACCATCGGCCATGCCATTCCTCTCTCGGGACCGACCAGCGAGGTTATCCAATTTCGGCCGCCGATGTGCAGCGTGGCTCACCACCCTCGCATCCACAGGTCACAGTTCGGCGCTTTTGAGTAGTGTCACTGAGCAGTGACTGGCAAAGTGGCGGTTCTCGGCCTGGGCCGCATGGGTGCGGCAATGGCTCGTCGGATCCTGGGATCCGGAACCGACGTGGTCCTCTGGAATCGTGATCGGTCAAAGGCCGCGACGATCGCGGAGGAAACCGGCGCCGCTGTCGCCGAAAGCCCGGCCCAGGCGGCCGCCAGGAGCGCCTTCGTCCTTTCGAGTCTCGCCGACGATGAAGCGGTGACAAACGTCTACCTGGGAGCGAAGGGTGTCATCGAAGGCATCGGAGACGGGACGATCGCCCTCGATACCAGCACAGTCGACCCGGCCACGATTCTCCGCGTTGGCGAGGCCATCGACCTCACCGGTGCCGGTTTCATCGACTGCCCCGTGTCGGGGAGCGTCTCCACCGTTGAGGCAGGCGGCCTCACCGTCATGGCCGGCGGCGACGAACTGCTCGTCAAGGAAGCCGAGCCGGTAATGGCCGCGATTGCCTCGCGGATCATCCATGTCGGACCGCGTGGTGCCGGGGCGGCATGCAAGCTGGCCGTTAACGCTCTCGTCCATGGACTCAACATCGCCCTCTCCGAGGCCTTGGTGCTCGCCGAGAAGGCCGGGGTAGAACGAGAGACGGCCTACGAAGTCTTCGTCAGCGGCGCCGGCGGCGCCCCCTTTGTCAAATACAAGCGCCAGTCTTATGAGAACCCGGAGACGACTCCAGTCGCATTCAGCCTTGATCTGGTGGCCAAAGATCTCGAATTGATCACGGGCCTCGCCAGCAGGATCGATGTCCCGATGGACCAGGCCCGGGTAGGACTCGAGATCGTCCGCCGGGCGCTCGCGGCCGGCATGGGCGCCCAGGATCTGAGCGCGATCGCAGTGCTCCTGCGCGAAGGGTCGGCTTGATGGCCGCGCACGTGGTGAAGCGCCAGATGGACCTCGAATTCGACACCCCCGAAGAGTTCCGCGGACAGAGCGAGGGCTATGCCGCTGCCTCCGTCGTTGACGAACCCGCCGGCGGGGTCCAGATGGGCTTTCGCCTTGGTCGGCTGGCACCGCGTGGAGTCGTGGCAAGTCACCTCCACTCGTTCGAAGAGTCGATTTACGTCATCGAGGGAACCCTCATCGCTGACACCGCCGAGGGGAGCGTCGAAATGTCAGAAGGCGACTACGGACTCTTTCCCGTCGCCACCACTCACGGGTTTCGCAATCTCAGCGACCAGGTGGCGGTTTTCGCCGAGATGAAGGCGCCTCTCCCCCGGCAACGATTCGGATTCGACACGATGTTTCCCCGGCCGATAGTGACCGGCGATCCGAAGGCAATCGATGTGCGCGATCCCAGAACCCGGGCCTTTGGTCACATTTCCGCCGCGTCGATGGACCCCGCCCTCCAAACACAAGATCGGCTGGCGGTGAGCGCCAGCATGCGCACCGCCTTGCTGCTCTACAGCGGGATCACGGTGAAGATGATGATCGACTCCGATCTCGGGGCCGACTTGTCGACGATGTTCATGGTTCAATACGAACAAGGGGGATTCGCCGGTGCCCATGACCACCCGTTGGAGGAGGCGTATTTGATCCTCGAGGGGTCGGTTGAGGCCACCTTCGACGCTGCTCGCTATGAGTTGGGACCTGGTGATGTCGCGTGGGCCGGGGTCGGTTGCGTTCATGCCTTCCGCAACGTGGGAACCGGCGTCGTCCGGTGGTTGGAAACTCAAGCCCCACAGCCGCCACCGCGGC
>JAICGW010000146.1 GCA_025922945.1 Acidimicrobiia bacterium
AAGCGATGCCAGGAGGGCAAGCAGCTCGGTTCGGTTGCGGAGGTTTCCGCAGGCGAGTTCTCCGGGTTGATATGTGTACGTAAACCAATGCGCCGAGCCGCCTGACCGATAGCCTCCGACCCACCTGGCGTCGACACGGAGGTCCTTGAGATGGAAACCAGATTTACGCGCGCTTCTTCTCTCTGCCTCGTCGTGGCCCTGATCCTGGCGGCGTGCGGGGGTGACCCGGCAAACATCAGCACCACGCTGGGCACCGTGGTTGGTGACACCGCCTCCACCCAGCCGCCTGTTGCGGAAGATACGACCACGACCGTTGCTGCAGTCGCCACAACCACGGCACCAGCTAGCACTACGACCGGGGTGGAAGCGGGCACGGGGGTCGGCATCGAGGACATTGAGCCGCATTGCCTGGCTGCGATCGCGAGCATTCTCCAAACCTTCGAACCAGTGGTTAGGGACATCGACTGGGAGGACGCGACCATCGAGGACCACCTCCGGGTCATGACCGATCTTGCCTCGGCCTCTTTCGTGGACACCGCCGGGTGTGACGACGTCCAACTCGAGGTGACCGATGAGGAAGGGGCGGCGTTGTTCCTCGCTATTGCAGAGATGGAAGCCCCCGGAGCGGTTGGTTACTTCTCGGCGATTCTCGACATCAACGAGGCTCTCGGAGGGAGGGCGGCAACCGGCGAGTGCACCGAGGACATCGAGCTTTTCGAGGAGGTCGTGGCCGGGGGAGTGCCCTGGGTCGACCTACCCCTCCCGGAGCAGTGGTACGTCATGAACCTGATGGGTTCTATCTCGTTTTGTAGCCTGCAAACCCAGGGTGAGCTGAGGTTCCGAGACGAGGTCGAGGACTTCCTGGCTGGATCTCCGTTCGCAGGAAGCTAGCCAACCCAGGGACCGACGCCGTAAATCCGGTCGATCTCGACATGGATCTTGAAGCCGGGTGGTGCTTCCCGCCACCAGAACTTCTGGCCGGGCCCGATGTAGTGCTCGGAGAGCTCGTCCATCCATTCGAGAGCCCCGCCTTCGACCACCCGGCCGCGGCCGTTGATCACGGCGTAGGGATGGAGCCCGCCCTCAGGCGCTTCGTCGGGGGAGAGGAATGAGACGACGACTCTCGGGTCGCGGCGGATGTTGTCCAGCTTGGGCTGGTCGGGAAATGTGGCCAGAACGAGCTCGTCGCCATCGAAGCCGGCCCAGCCCAGGGTTACCCGGGGAGTGCCATCCGGATCGAGAGTGACCAGGTGACCGAGCGGTCCGGTCTTGAGAAGATCGCGCAAAGACTGAGGAATGGCCATCGGGATTCTCCTGTGTCAAGCGGTCAGGTTGGGGCGACGGTAGTGGCGCTCACTGATCGCGAGTCGGAGCCGGACCGTCGACGTTGATGACCGCTGGTCCCTGCCCTGCTCTGACCACTACTACCTGGCTCTCGATGTCAGCTGGGTTGCCCTCTCGGTGGACGGCTCCAGGAGGAACGAATACGAAGTCGCCAGGCTGAGCGTCGAGGACCATGGCTCCGCCCGGGCCCGATTCCATCCGCAGCTTCCCGCTGACGACGTAAACCGTGGTCTCGTACTCGCCATGGTGGTGCCATCCGGAGATCATGCCCGCCTCGGTTCGGACGAGACCCGCCCACGATCCCTCAGTGGCGATCGCTTGCTCCCTCACCATCCCCGGAGTGGAGTCACCTGGGACGCGATCGGATGGTTGGACCAATACAACCGGATCATGAAGCGCCATGACGTCTCCCAGGCTCGACCCCGCAGGCGGCCGATTCCGACCTTCGAAACAGGCGCACACGGTAGCTCTGACGAGGCGAATCCGTATCGAGCAATGTCCCCATCCGAATACCAACGGCGGAACTGTCGTGGTCGATGCGTCCACCCGCGGCCATTTGCCCAGCCACCGCGCACCCGACCGGAACGAGCGGATAGGCGAACGGTAGGGTTCCGCCCCATGGACGAGTCGCGCGGTCGGCTACCGACCGGCACCGTCACGTTCTTGTTCAGCGACATCGAGGGATCGACACGCCTCGTGGAAGAACTCGATTCGGCTACCTATCGAGAGCTGCTGGAACAACACCATCATTTGTTGCGAACCGCGTTCGAGGCCCACGGCGGCATCGAGCGCGGGACCCAGGGCGATGGGTTTCTAGTCATATTCAAAGAAGCGCCATCGGCCGTGTCTGCGGCGGTGGCGGTCCAACGGTCGCTGCATGCATTTCCTTGGCCGGTGGGAGCCGAGGTACGTGTCCGAATGGGCATCCATAGCGGGGCCGGCATTCTGGGTGGGGATGATTACGTGGGGGTCGATATCAATCTTGCCGCCCGCATTGCCGCCGCGGCTCACGGCGGCCAGGTCCTTATCTCCCAGGCGACCCGGGCCTTGACCGAAAGGTCGCTTGAAGAAGGCGTCGAACTCCAGGACCTTGGCGAGCACCATCTCAAGGGTCTGATTCGGCCTGAACGCCTACACCAGGTGATCATCAAAGGTCTCCCAGCCGAGTTCCCGCCGCTCCGCAGCCTCGATGGTGGGAAGGCCCACGTCCCTCGCCGGTTCAACAGCTTCGTGGGCCGCGCCCAAGACCTAGACGACCTCCGCAGGCTGCTGGCCGACCATCGGCTGATAACGCTGGTAGGGCCCGGCGGTACAGGCAAGACCGCCCTCGCCATTGAGTTGGCCCGGAGCGTCGCCGGCGATTTCGTCGATGGGGCATGGTTCGTCGACCTTGCCCCGCTGACCGATCCCGACCTCGTCGTCCCGACCGTGGCACGCACGCTGGGCCTGATCGACCAACCTGACCGACCAACGATTGAGGCGCTCAAAGACCACCTGGGAGAACGGCAGCTGCTGCTCGTGCTCGACAATTTCGAGCACCTTCTGGGGGCTGGGAGCGTGATCAAACACCTGGTGGCAGAGGCTCGCGGGCTGAAGATCCTGATTACCAGCCGGAGCATTCTCAACCTCTACGGCGAACAGGATTTCCCGGTGGCGCCGCTCGGATTGCCGGAACCGAGCGGTGGGGTCGATCCGGGCCAGCTGGAAACGTACGGGGCAATTGCATTGTTCGTAGAGAGAGCACAGGCCGCAAACCCTGCCTTCTCGTTAAGCGAGGAGAACGCCGAGGCCGTCACCCAGGTATGCATTCGGCTCGATGGGCTACCGCTGGCGATCGAACTGGCCGCCAGCCGGGTGCGTCACCTGGAACCAGCCGAAATCCTGGCCCGGCTGCAGGATCGTCTCCCTCTGCTAACCGCGCCGGCTGACGTGCCAGCACGACAACGAACCCTGAGCGCTGCGATCGGGTGGAGTTACGAACTCCTGAATCCATCCGAGCAACGCCTCTTCATGCGGCTGGCGGTACCAGCGGGTGGTTGCACGCTGGAAGCAGTGGAAGCCATCGCCAACCCCGGTAGTGAACTCGGGATGGAGACTCTGGTGGGCATTGCGTCCTTGATAGACCAGAGTCTTGTCAAGCGCGGCCACTCAGCGGGCGAGTCACGTTTTGGAATGCTGGAAACCATTCGTGACTTTGGACGAGCACGTCTCGAGGCCGAGGGGAGTCTCGAAGAAATCAGGGAGCGACATCTTCGCTACTACCGCGATCTGGTCGAGAGGGCGGAGCCACACCTCTTCTCAACACAGGCTCTTCCCTGGGTCGACCGCATCGAAGCCGAACATGCCAACATTCGAGCTGCGCTCAGCTACGCGCTCGAGTTGTCCGACGCCGAAAGTGGCCTCCGCGTTGGCACCGCCATGTGGCGCTTTTGGTTTCTGCGCGGGTACTTGCGAGAGGGTCGCTCGTGGTTGGAGGCGGTGCTAGCACTCGAATCAGGAGCCGTGTCCGCGTCCAGAGCCAAGGCATACACCGGCCTGGGGGGCTTGACCTATTGGCTTGCCGACGTCGAGGCGACTGAAGTTGCCTACAAGGCGGCGGCCCGCTTCTACCAGCAGGCTGGAGATCAGCCAGCGGAGGCCGAGGCCTTGTACAACCTGGCGTTCGTGCCGGTGATGCGTGGTGACTTGACGCAAGCCGACCGCCAGTTCAACGCCAGCATGGACCTGGCGAGCAGGGTTGGCCGCCCAGATGTGGTCGCATGGAGTCAGCTTGCATTGGGTGTCGCCAGTGTCGCCAGCAAACCACTGGAGGCCTTGACCCTCTTGGAAGAAGCGCTGAAGTCGTTTCAGGAGGAGGGGGACTCGTTCCACACTGCAAACGCGCTCCGCGGCATTGCTGAGGCGAATCGTCGCCTAGGCCGGTATCGCGCTGGCCGAGCAGCTCTCGCACAGGCACTTCGGTTGTTTGTCGATGCGAGAGTCTTGCCCTATATCGTTGCCACGCTTGAGAGTATTGCCGCCATGGAGTCGGCTGCCGGCCACCACCTCGAGGCGGTTCGAGTGATGGGTGCCGTGGCCTCTCTCAGGGAGACAACAGGTGCAGCATCACCACCGCTGACCCAAATGGCTCTCATCGATGTGGAAGGGCACGCCCGAAATGCGTTGGGCGACGACGTCGTCGAGAAGGTGCTTGGTGAGGGCCGGCACATGACTCTGGAAGGGGCCGTTGATTATGCCGAGCACCTCGCCGCGATGGC
>JAICGW010000147.1 GCA_025922945.1 Acidimicrobiia bacterium
CTGGCGGGCCTCGCGTTCGAACGAGATCTCCTGGTAGGCACGCTGGTGACCCAGTCCGGCGCGCCGAAGGCGGAGGTACTCCGACAAATAGCGCACGAGGAATCGCACCGGACCCAGCTCCCCCCATTGACGGACATGGACGAGTTCGTGCCGGATCAATCGCACCAAGGCCGTGCGATCGCCGGCGAGGAGGTCGCCACGAACAAATATCCCCCAGGGCAGGGTCATCGCCCTGACATCGCCTCGCCAAGCCTTTGTCATCCAACGTGGCGCCGGCCGCACCGCGACCCGATCGATATCGTCCAGACCGCTCAGTCGCGCCATCTCGGCCGGATCGACCCCGCCGAGGACGGCAAGCACCGAAGGCGGAAAGCCTTGCTGGGAATTCCGCCTACGCGACGACGAGATTTACAACCTCGGGAGGACGGGACACGACCTTCTCCAGGCGACGGTCACCAAGGTGAGCCTTGACTTTGGCAGAGGACAAAGCCAGCTCTTCGGCCTCCGCTGCGGTGATATCGGCCGCGACCTCAAGTCGATCGCGCACCTTGCCATTTACCTGAACGATCATCGTCACCGTGCTTTCTGCCGCCAGCGCTGGATCCCACTCGGGCCAAGCCTCCAAGGCCAGCATCGAGCCCTTACCCGTCAACTCCCAGAGCTCATGGGTCACATGCGGTGCCATTGGCGAGAGCATCTTGAGGAGGTGGCCATAGACCTCGTCGAACACCGATCGGGCCACTCCGCCATCGGCTCGGAGCCCATCGATGAGGCGGTTGGTGAGACCCATCAATGCCGCCACGGCGGTGTTGAAACGAAAGCGCTCGATGTCGTCGGTGACCTTCTTGACTGTGCGGTGGCTCGTCGCCAGTAACTCCTGATCCGACGGGCTCGGCGGCTTCTCGTCGACCTGTCCGATTTCTCCGCGGCCAATGCGCCAGACCCGATCGAGAAAACGATGAGTACCTTCGACGCCGTTGTCGTTCCAAATCGCATCGTCGGTGGGAGGGCCGATGAAAAGCTCGAAGAGACGAATCGCGTCGGCGCCGTATCGGGCGTAATACTCGTCCGGAGCAACGACGTTGCCCTTGGATTTCGACATCTTGGCGCCGTCTTTGACAATCATTCCTTGGGTAAAGAGCGCCGAGAAGGGCTCTTCGACATCCACCATCCCCATGTCGTGTAGGACTTTGGTGATGAAACGGGCATAGAGGAGATGGAGCACCGCGTGCTCGACTCCCCCGACGTATTGATCGATCGGCATCCAGTAGCGGACTTTCGCTGGATCGAAGATCGCCTCGGCGTTGTGGGCGTCGCAGTAGCGCAGGTAGTACCAGGAGGAGTCGACGAAGGTGTCCATGGTGTCGGTTTCCCGTTCTGCCGGTCCGCCGCAGACCGGGCACTCGACATTCACGAATTCGGGTATGGCCGCCAGCGGCGACTCCCCCTCCGGCGAGTAGTTCTCAACGTCGGGGTGAACCACCGGGAGATCTTCTTCGGGAACGGCCACCAGCCCATGGATGGGACACTTGATGATCGGAATCGGGCATCCCCAGTAGCGCTGTCGCGAAATCAGCCAGTCGCGAAGGCGATATTGCACCTTCCCATAACCGATGCCGCGCTCCTCGAACCAGCCGATGATGCGCTTCTTCGCCGCCGCCATATCGAGGCCGTCGAGAAAGTCGGAGTTGATCGCGGGACCGTCGCCGACGTAAGCATCCCCCTCGAAGTCCGCCGGAGGTTGCACAGTCCGCACGATTTCGATTCCGTAACGCTCGGCGAAATCCCAATCGCGCTGGTCCTGGCCCGGGACAGCCATAATCGCCCCGGTGCCGTAGGACATGAGGACGTAGTCCGCGACGTAGATCGGAACCCGGCGATCGTTGACCGGGTTGATGGCAAATGCCCCGGTGAACACGCCCGTCTTGGCTCCCTCCGCCAACCGCTCGATCTCAGTCGACCGTCGGGCCGCGGCGATGTAATCACGGGCCTCGGACTCGTATTTGCTCCCGGAGATCAACTCTTCAACTAGAGGATGCTCGGGAGCCAGGACCGCAAATGTCATTCCAAAAACCGTGTCGGGCCGGGTGGTGAATACCTCGAAGGAATGCTCGCTATCCGCCACCTGGATAATGAATTGGGCGCCTTCGGAGCGGCCGATCCAGTTCTGCTGCATGACCCGAACCCGATCGGGCCAGTGGTCGAGCAGAGCTAAATCGTCCAGAAGTCGCTCGGCGTAATCGGTGATGCGAAAGAACCACTGCTCGAGATCGCGTTTCTCCACGATCGTGCCGCAGCGCTCGCACGCCCCATCCACCACCTGCTCGTTGGCAAGCACCGTCTGGTCCTTCGGACACCAATTGACCGGGGCCAGCTTCTTGTAGGCGAGGCCTTGTTCGAAGAGCTTGAGGAACAGCCACTGATCCCAGCGGTAAAACTCGGGAGTATGAGAGGCGATCTCGCGATCCCAGTCGTAGACCGCCCCCAGGCGCTTCAGCTGCGCCTTCATCGTCTTGATTTTCTCTTCGGTGAAGATCCGGGGGTGAATTCCTGAATCGATAGCCGCGTTCTCGGCCGGCAGCCCGAACGAATCCCAGCCCATGGGCGAGAGCACATTGAGACCCCGCATGGTCTTGTAGCGGGTGATGAGATCGACATAGGTGTAGTTGCGGAGATGACCCATGTGCATTTCCCCTGAGGGATACGGGTACATCTGCACGTTGAAGAACTTGGGCCGATCGGGGTCGGGCTTGACGTTGAAAATCCGCTCCTCGGCCCAACGCCTCTGCCACTTGGGCTCGATGGTGGCGAAGTCGTAGGACATGGAAATCCCGAGGCTAGTGGCACCTCGCAAACCGTTTTCGCGCGTCAAACGCGGCCCATCGACTCCGTTTGATGCCCGAAATTAGGAGGCGGCTTCCTGTTCGTGCTCCTCGGAAATGGAAGAGAGCTTTTCGAGGTCCTCGGCGATGACCACGACCTCATCCCCGGGGGCAATCAAGATGCCGGGCCCAGGATTGGTCATGATGTTGCCGTCTCGCGCCAGCGCCAGGAGGGTGGCATCGTTTTCTTGCTTGAGGCGTTGAGACGCCTCGAGGACGGACGTACCGATCATGCTGGCGGGAACCCGGATCCGATAGAGCTCCGATCCATGACCGCCCGAGACCATATCCGTGACAAGGTCACCCAAACCCGGGTAGAGGGCGGTGCGGGCGAGCAGACGCGAAGCAAGCTTGGAGGTCACCAGCACCTCATCGACGTCAGCCCGCTTGAAATGGGAGACATGCTTCGGATTGTTCACCTCCACTACGGTCCTCACGTCGGGGGCGAGCGCTTCTATGGCCAGCACTGTCAGGATGGAGTGCATGTCGGCATCGTCGGTACCGTCCCGGGGGCAAATGATCGCCGCTCGAGCGCAGTCGATGCCGGCACGTTTGAGGTCGTCCTCATTCGCGCCGTCTCCGCGGACGAAGTAAACCCCGTCTCCCGCCGGGTTGCGTTCGGCCGCGTCCACCACCACCACCCTGACCGCGTAATCATCGGAACGAAGTTCGTCGATGAGCTCACGCGCGGTCGAGTTCCATCCACAGACCACCACATGGTCATTGAATCCGGCCGATCCCATGCCTTGACCCTCCTTGAGAAGCAGATCAATTACGAACCCAACCAACACCCCGGTGATGGTGGCGACGATGGCCACCCCAAACAGATTCAGCATCCATGAGGTGATCCAGCCCCAGGGGCCGGAAACAAAGTCAGATTGTCCCTGGCCCATCACGGTGGTAACCGCCCAGTAGAAGGAGGCGAAGTACCGCCGAGGCGTGACATCGGTGATCTCGTTCTCAGTCAGGGTCACGACCGCAGCGGCACCGGCAAGGATCACTACCAAGCCCAGGATCATCTTCCCGGTGACCTTCCCCTCGAATTGTCGGGTGACCCGTCGCACGTGCCAAGCGATCCGGCGGAAGAAGGGGACGGCGAAGAAGTTCAGGAGGCGCCGGCGCATTTGGCGGGCAGCCTACCGATACCTATTTTGCCGACGACGGCTGAGGAGCCCACACAACATCGACGACAACAAAATTCGGGTTTGCATCGCTGGCATCACTGGTTGGGTTGGCCGCCCATTGGCCGCGGCGGTAGCCGCCACGACCGACCTCGAACTGGTCAGCGGGGTGTCTCGATCGGATCCCCGCCACTTTCCCTCGGTAGAGGCTGCGCTCGACTCCTCGCCCACGGATGTCCTCATCGACTACACGTCGGCGGCGGCGGTGAAGTCCAACGTCCACGCCGCCATCACCCGTGGGGTCGGGGTCGTTGTCGGTTCGAGTGGAATGTCCGCCGACGACTACAACGAGATTGACGCCAAGGCCCGGGAACGAGGGGTGGGGGTGATTGCGGCGGGGAATTTTTCGATCACGGCCGCCCTGCTCCTCCGCTTTGCTAGCGAAGCAGCCCGCCATGTCGGGGCCTGGGAGGTCGTCGACTACGCCAGCCTGACCAAACCCGACTCCCCGAGCGGAACCGCGCGCGAGCTCGCCGAACGCCTCAGTGCCGTCCGCACGCCTGCCGCCGGTGTCCCCCTCGATCAGA
>JAICGW010000148.1 GCA_025922945.1 Acidimicrobiia bacterium
AAAGGCTGCGAGCGGGTGAAGCGTGGACCCCTGGCGAGTGGATCGCCACGAATGAGATTGGCGCCCCTCTTCGGCCCGACTACCTTGGGCGCCGGTTCTCCGAGCTCGCGGCCAGTCTTGGACTCCGGCACATCGCCATGAAGCAACTTCGCCACTCCCACGCAACGGCATTGTTAGCGGCGGGTGAGCACCCGAAGGTAGTTCAAGAGCGGCTCGGTCACTCCAGCATCTCTATCACTCTCGATACTTATTCGGCGGTGCTTCCCAACATGCAAAGGGAAGCAGTGGAACGACTGGCGCGAACATTTGACGTTCGATAGGCACCAGATAGGCACCAGTCGCCGCTTGTAATTCTAAAAAACCCTGTCGGGCTGGGGAGATTTGAACTCCCGACCTCTTGACCCCCAGTCAAGCGCGCTAACCAAGCTGCGCCACAGCCCGGAACTGTGAGAGGGCGAATTCTATCAGCGGGCCGAATCCGAAATTTGGTCGCTGGCGAGCGGTTTCGGGGAAATTTGGTGGCTGGCGCTCGGTACTCGATCGTCAGTTACCAAATTTGGCGGAGAGAGGGTGTCAGTGACCGAATTACCCGCCGAAGCGTTGCACTATCCAGCCGATGCCCTGGCCGAGCCGGTAGAGAAGATAAACGGCAGTGAGGAAGACGAAGATCCGAAAGCCCCAAGGACTGGGCTCGGGAGTCTCCGAATCCCGCTCGGGCAGGTACGGGGACTCGTTCACCTGCCGGTCCTGGTAATGATCCGGATCGGGGTACCGGCGAAGTCCACCTCATCTCGAAGTCGATTCTCGAGAAAGCGCAGGTAATCGCCCCCCAACTCTCCGCCGGCGACGAAGAGCACAAACGTGGGCGGCGCCACCCCGGCCTGCACCGCATACTGGATCCGGGGCCGGCGGCCCTTTCGCACCGGCGGCGGGTGAGCGGCAGTCCAGCGGGAAATCAGTCGATTTAGTTCACCGGTGCCGATCCGCCGCATCCTGGCCTCGAGCCCTTGCTCGATCATCGGCCCTAGGCGTCCGAGCCGGGCTCCGGTCAGAGCCGAGCCTCTCATAATCGGGGCCCAGGAAACGAAGCCCAGCCGGTCCTCGACGCTCCGGGTGGCGTCCTCGCGCTGTTCGGAGCTCTGCTGGCGGTCCCATTTGTTGAGAAGAATGACCAGGGAAACCCCGGCCTCGATCGCCTCGTCGATGATCCGCTGATCCGCGGCCGTGACGCCTTCGATCCCGTCAATCAATACCAGGGCGGCATCCGACTCCCCCAATACCCGGCGAGCGCGCTCGACGGCGAAGAAGTCGGCCGACTCACTGATCTGGGGGCGGCGACGGATGCCGGCGGTGTCGACCAGGACGTAGGGGCGGCCATCGATCTTGGCTTCGACATCGATGGGGTCGCGAGTGGTTCCCGGAGTCGGAGAGACGATGACTCGCTCCTCTCCGAGCAATCGGTTGAGCAAGGTCGACTTGCCGACGTTAGGTCGCCCAATCAGCGCCAGCCTGGGCAATCCTCCTCCATCGGGCTCATCCGTGGCCGGGGGAAGAAGACTCACCAGTCGATCGAGCAGGTCTCCCATGCCGCGTCCGTGCAAAGCGGAGACGCCATAGGGCTCACCGAGCCCTAGCGACCAGAGGTCGGCCAGCGCCGATTCGTGGGCGGCATCGTCGATCTTGTTGGCCACCAGGACCACCGGCACTTGGGTGCGCCGCAGGAGCTGCACCACTCCCTCGTCATCGGGCGTCGAACCCACCCGGGCATCCACGACAAAGAGCACCACGTCGGCTCCGACCAGCGCCAGCTCCGCCTGCTCCTTGATTGATTCCGAGACCCCGGCCTCCGGGTCTCTTTCCCAACCCCCGGTGTCGACCAAGATGAACGAACGGCCCGCCCAGTCGGCCTCGAAATTGCGCCGGTCGCGGGTGACGCCCGGCATTTCCTCCACCACCGCCGATCGGCCCCCGACGATCCGGTTGACGAGGCTCGATTTGCCGACATTGGGTCGGCCCACCACCGCCACGATCGGCAAGGTGCTCACGGGCTGGCGATCAGGCTCAAGGCTTCGGTGGCGGTCCACTCGCGGTCTCGTTCCAGCGGGCCCTCCCCTGCACCCCGCGCCGCAAAACCACCCTCGACCAGCTTTTGCAATGTGATCACGAACGATCGGAGCTGGGGCGGGAGCGGAAAATACTCCTCTTCATCGGTAACGGTGAGCAATTCAAAGCCGTGGACTGGAGCCAGGCGATCGACCACATCCGTCACCAGATGGTCAGGTGCCGAGGCTCCCGCGGTTAGCCCCACGACGTCCACCCCTTCGAGCCACGACTCGTCGATGTCAGCGGCGGAATCGATCCGGTGGGCCGATACCCCGTTTTCGCGCGCCACCCGCACCAGCGCCTGGGTGTTGGAGGAGTTCTCCGAACCAACTACCAGGATGAGCTGGCACTTGCTCGCCAGTGCCTGGACCGCTTCCTGGCGATTGGTGGTGGCATAGCAAAGATCGCTCTTCCGGGAGGTAACGAGATCCGGAAAGCGCTCCTGCGCCTCTTCGAGCACCTGTCGCCACTCGTAAACCCCGAGGGTGGTCTGCGCCAGCAGGGCCACCTTCTCCGGCGCCCGGTCGGCGAACAGCTCCAGTCCGTCCTCGGGCTCGATCAGTGTCATCTGGCTCGGTGCTTCGGCGAGGGTTCCGATGGCCTCGTCGTGGCCGCGATGCCCCACGTAAATGATGTCAAAGCCGTTCGCGGCCATCCGCTTCACCTCGTGATGGACTTTGGTCACGAGCGGGCAAACGGCGTCGATCACCACCGCAGCCCGATCCCGGGCAGCGGCGATCACCTCGGGGGCGGAGCCGTGCGCCGAGAGCATGACAGGGGCTCCTTTCGGCACCTGACTCATATCGTCGACGAAGACAACCCCCACCCGTTCGAAGGCCTTCACCACCCATTCGTTATGAACGATCTGGTGAAAGCAGTAGACCGGCGGCTCAAAGAGGCGGACCATCCAGGTGAGGGCCTTGATCGCCATTTCCACCCCGGCGCAGAAGCCCCGCGGCTCGGCCACGATTACGCGCTCGATCATCGGTGAGAACGCTACCCGGGGTGGGGAAGAACCTCGCCTGAAGGCTCGATCATGGCCAGGATGCGCTCAACGACGGAGTCGATGGCGAGGTTGGTCGTATCGACCCAAATGGCATCGGCGGCGGGCTTCTGGGGCGAGGCGTCTCGGTTCGAATCGGCCTCGTCCCGGCGAGCGAGATCCGCAGCCACCGCCGACACCGGCTCCCCGGTTTCCGCTGCCCGGCGGCGGGCTCGCTCGGCCGAGCTGGCCATCAGCCAGATCTTGAGATCGGCGTCGGGAAAGACCACCGACCCGATGTCACGACCTTCAACCACCACCGGACCTGGGTGGGCAGCCACCCATTGACGCTGGTGTCGCACCAGGGTGCGGCGGACCTCGCGGTGGGCTGACACGATGGACACCGCGGCTGTCACCTCCCTGGTCCTGATCTCCTCGCTCACGTCTTCTCCGTCGAGGAACATCGAAGCCCGCTCCTGGCGAAACTTGAGCCCGGCGACCAGAGCGGCGACGGCCGACGCGTCGTCGGGGTCGATCCCGGCTCTCAGCACCGCCAGCGTGGCGGCCCGATAGAAGGCACCGGTGTCGAGATGAGACCATCCGAGTCGAGCGGCCAAAGCCCTGCTCACCGATGATTTTCCCGCTCCCCCGGGCCCGTCGACTGCCACTACTTTCATAGCGAGCCCAGCATCTTGAAGTAGCCGGGCCAGGTCTTGTTGACGACTTCCGGTTCGCCGATCTCGATCCCCGATTGACGCAGGCCCACCAGCGCCAGCGCCATCGCGATCCGATGGTCACCGTGGGAGTCCACCCTCGCCCCTCGCAGCTCACCCGGGGTGACGAACAGGTCATCGCCCTCCACCCGAGCTTCACCCCCAACCCGAGTCAACTCCTCCACCAAAGCCGCCAGGCGGTCGCTTTCCTTCAACCGCAGGTTGCCCACCCGCCGGATTCGGCTTGGTCCGCTGGCGAAAAGGCAGGCAACAGCCAGGGCCAGCACCGCATCGGGGGCTCGCTCCATTTCCACGTCGACTGGCTCAAGCCGCGACGGTCCGGCGAGCTCGATACGGAACTCGCCACGTCGCACCTCGCACCCCATGGCAGCGAGAACCTCCACCAGCGCCAAATCGGGCTGGATCGATTCCCGCGGAATCCCCTGGATTGCCACCCGCCCTCCCGTGATGGCGGCGGCCACCAACGGATATGCCGCTGCGGAGGCATCGGCTTCGATTTCGATGTGGGTGGATCGGTAGCCGGTGTTCGCCACCCGGAAAACGAGGCCGTCTTGCTCTACCTCCGCCCCGAAGGCGGTCATCACCTCCACCGTCGACTCGAGGTAGGGCGCCGA
>JAICGW010000149.1 GCA_025922945.1 Acidimicrobiia bacterium
CCACGAAACCGCCCGGTCGCCATACTCCTCGGCCGCCACTTCGTAGCCCCACTTGCGGAAGGCTCCCTCGGTGAACTTCATGATGTTGCCCTTGTGGACCAGAGTGACCGATTTCCGGCCTTGGGCGAGGGCGAATTCGATCGCTGCTCGCACCAGGCGCTTGGATCCGGTCACCGAAACGGGCTTGATCCCCACCCCCGAGTCCTCCCGTATCTCCCACCCGAACTCCGAGTCGAGATACGCAATGAGCTGTTTGGCGCCCGCGCTCCCCTCCTCGAGCTCCTTTCCGGCGTAGACGTCTTCGGTGTTCTCACGGAAGATCACCATGTCCACCAACTCGGGCTGGCGGACGGGTGAGGGCACCCCCTGGAACCAGCGCACCGGACGAACGCAGGCGTAGAGATCGAGCGTCTGTCGCAAGGCGACATTGAGGGAGCGGATACCGCCGCCGACCGGGGTAGTCAGGGGTCCCTTGATACCGACGAGGTGCTCGCGAAAGGCGTGAACGGTTTCCTCGGGCAGCCAAGAGCCGGTCTGGTTGTAAGCCTGTTCGCCGGCGATGACCTCCTTCCACTCGATCTTCTTCTGACCGCCATAGGCCTTTCCGACCGCCGCCTCCAGGACTCGCACCGCCGCCGCCCAGATGTCGGGGCCGGTGCCGTCCCCTTCGATAAAGGGAATGATGGGGTCGTCAGGAACGACCAGGCCTTGGGGGCCCATCTCGATTTTCGCTGGCAAGTTTCAGCTCCTTGTCGGATGGCGAACGTAACTTGGTTGAAAGCGATCATATGCCCGCAGACTGGCTTCCATTCGTGCCGTTGAGCAGCGAAGCTACCCTCGCAAGCTATGGATCTTCTGCTCGAGTTCTTCCGCCATAACTCAATGATGAACCGGCGTTTGATCGAGGCGTGTCAGGATCTTTCGCCCGACCAACTGGCGACGAGCGTCGCCGGCACCTATGGGTCCATCGCAGCCACGCTGGTCCATATCGCCAACGCCCAGGACGGATACGCAGCCCGGCTCATCGATCGCCAACGACCGGAGCGATTGCCTGAGGAACCTTTCCCCGGATTCCAGGCGGTGGCCGAGCGTCTCGGTGAAAGCGACAGCCAACTCGAAGCGGCCACTTCGAGGAGCGACTGGGATCGTCAAGTCGAGATCAAAGGAGACGACCCCCCGGGTTCATGGCTGATGCCGGTGGGGCTTTTCCTCCTCCAGGCGATCAACCACGGGACCGAGCACCGTTCGCAGATCGCCACCACTCTCACCCAGCTAGGAGTCGAGCCACCGGAGATGGACGGCTGGGGTTACATCTTCCAGACCGATTATTTGGTCGAGGCGTAACTACGCGAGCCCGGATCAGCGAGCCTTCTCGAAGGCGGGCAGGGAGTGCTCGAGCATCTGCCGGCTGGCGGTGAGCGAGATCCGGAAATGGCCCGGGCCCTCGCACACCGTTCCCGGTAGGACCATCACCCCATCGTCGGCGAGGCGGTTGCAAAAAGCGAAGTCATCGGGGTCGGGGCTTCGGACCCACAGGTAGAAGGTGCCCTCCGGCCTGTTCAGGGAATAACCCATCCGGCTTAATTCATCCACCATCAGGTCGCGCTTTCTTTCGAGCTCGACCATGTCGATGGAGAGGTGCTCGAGATCGACGATCGCCCGCTGCATGACCGCATTGGGAAACATCCAGCCGCCGGCGACCTGGGCCATCTCGATCAGGGCTTGCATCCCCTCACGGTTAGGCATCGAGGGATTGACGGCCAGCCAGCCGAGCCTCTGGCCCGGAGTCAAATGAACCTTGCCATAGCTATATGAGATCAGCGTCCGTTCGTAAAAGGTCGAGGGGCTCACAAAGCTGGCGTCGGAGAAGACGAGCCTTGAGTAGGGCTCGTCCGAGAGGAGATAGATCTCCCGTTCCGAGGAACGCTCGCCAAGAAGCTTGGCTAAAGCCTCAATAGTGGCGGCGGGATAGATACGCCCGGTGGGGTTGTTGGGGGTGTTGACGATGACGACCCGGGTCCGAGGGGAGATGGCGCCGGCAATGGCATCGAGATCGAGGTCATAGTCCTCGGCGCGGGTGTTGACCTTCACCGGGATGGCGCCGGCTCCCAAGATCATGCCCTCGTACAGGAACCAGGGGGGCAATGAAAAGATCACCTCGTCCCCGGGGTCGACAAGGACGTCGAGGGCAATGGCCAAGGCCCCGAAAGCGCCGGGGGTGAGGGCGACGTCCTCGGGCTCAAAGGGGAGGCCCCGCCACTCGATCAAGCGCTTAGCGACCACGGCCCGGGCGTTGTGGTCGGAGCGGTGATAGGCGTAGGAGTCGCGATCGATCGGTGGAAGGTGGCGGGCGAGAGCTTCCACGTACCCCGGTATGGGGAGTTCCTGGGGGTTGCCCAATGTCAAGTCGATAGCGCCGGGGCGAGTGCGGAGAGTTTCCGCTCTTTGCAGGAAGCCAACCAGACGACTGTTGGCGCGGGCGATGGCGGTGATGCGGGCCGAGGGCATTGGAAATTCCTTTGCTTAGCGAGTTCGGGCGGCGGTGAGAGTATTGACGAGGAGCATCGCCCGCGTCATCGGGCCCACTCCACCGGGCACGGGGGTGATGGCCGAAGCCACCTCGGCTACCGCCTCGAAGTCGACATCGCCCACCAGCCGGTCTTCGAGGCGATTGACTCCGACATCGATCACTGTCGCTCCTGGTTTGATCATCTCCGCAGTGAGAAATCGCGGGGAACCGATGGCCGCCACCACGATGTCGGCAGTTCGCGTCAGCTCGGCGATCTCCCGGGTTTGAGAGTGGGCAACGGTGACGGTGGCATCGCTCCCTCGGGCCCCGAGGAGGAGAGCCAGCGGGCGTCCCACCAGAAAGCTTCGGCCGACAATCACCGCTCGCTGGCCGCGGGTGGCGACCTCGTAGTGATCGAGCAGCCTCATCACACCTGACGGAGTGCAGGGTCGCAAGCCCGGTTGGTTGAGCACCAGCCGTCCCAAGTTCTGGGGATGGAGGCCGTCGGCATCCTTGCCCGGCTCAATGGCGTTGACCGCCGCTTCCGGGTCGAGGCCATTGGGAAGCGGAAGCTGCACCAGGATTCCATCGACTTTCGCATCATCGTTCAGCGCGGCGATCAGCTCCAGCAGCTTCTCCTGAGAGATGTCGGCCGGGAGTTGGTGATGAATGGAAACCATCCCCACTTCCTCGGCATCCCTTCGCTTACCACTCACATAGACCCGCGAAGCGGGATCATCGCCGACGAGGACCGTGGCCAGGCCCGGCGACCGCCGCAGCGCTCTGACGCCGGAAGCCACCTCGACCTTTACTGCGGCCGCCACCGCTTTGCCATCGATGATCTGGGCCCTCACTTCAGAGACGCTATCAGTGACGGAAGTGGCGGCGGGGGGCGGCGACGAAGGCCAGGCCAAGTCGATCGGCTGCCGCCAGGACCTGACCGTCGTTGCGGGACCCGATCGGTGCCACGATGGCGGTCACTCCGGCTCCCGCCAGCGCCTCGAGACCATCGGGGAAGGGGAAAAACGCATCGGATGCGGCCACTGCGCCCACCGCTCGCTCCCCCGCTTGCCTAAGAGCTTTCTCAACCGCCCCCACCCGGCTCTGATCGCCCGCACCGACCCCAACCGCGGCGCCCTCCTTGACGATGACGACCGCATTCGACTTGGTGTGACTCGCGACCGTGAAAGCCAGCCGGAGATCCCTCTCTTCGTGGTGCCCTGGCGCTCGCTGGCTCCTGGTCTCCCAACCGTCGCCGTCCTCCCAGTCACGGCCCTGTACGAGCAGGCCATCCTCGATTCGACGGAGGTCGAGGTCGTGGCCGTGAGGAGTGGTGGCGGTGAGGACCCGGACTCCTTCCTTGATGGCACCTAGGTCCCAGACCTCGGGGGCCACCACCACCTCGACGAACTTCTCCGAGATAGCGGCGGCAGTTTCCTCGTCGAGGGGGCTATTGAGGGCAACCACCCCCCCAAAGGCAGAAAGCGGGTCGCAGTCCCAGGCCCGGATGAAGGCCTCGACCGGCCTGGGAGCAGTGGCGACCCCGCAAGGATTGGCGTGCTTGACGATCACCACACCGGGCGACTCGATCTCAGACACCAGCCGCCAGGCCGCTTCGGCGTCGTAGATGTTGTTGAACGAAAGCGGCTTTCCCTGCACCAGTCTTCCCTGTTCCCACCAGGGTGTGGAACCGACCTGGCGATACAGCGCCGCCGGCTGGTGCGGGTTCTCGCCGTATCGGAGATCGAGGACCTTTTCCAGGGGAAGCACGACCCGCCCCG
>JAICGW010000150.1 GCA_025922945.1 Acidimicrobiia bacterium
AGCTGTTCGTTGAACAAGCTTTCGAGGTCGGAAATGGCTCGGTCGTAGTCTCCGACGCCCAAAGCGGCTCGCCCAGATTGCAGGCGCCGGACAGTGGCAATGAGATCAGCGTTTGATGCCCGAAAGGTTCGCTCCGCCTCTTCGAGGTACGAAAGTCCTTCGTCGAATCTCCGTTGACTGACCAGGACCTCGGCCATATTTGCCCGGGTAATGGCGGCCCCCAGCACGTCTCCTGCTTTTTCGGCCGCATCTATCGCCTGGCGGTACCAGTCAATCGCGTCGTTCCACTTTCCCTCTAGATAGGCAAACGCTCCCATGTTGTTCGTCACCCCGACGCTCGCCTCGAGTTTGTTGAGGCGCCGCAAGATTTCGATTGCCTCCGGGCCCCGGCGAGGCTCGTTTCGCCCGAGAACGAAGTTGGCCCAATCGAGGACGCCGTAGGCGCGGGCGAGAGACTCTTCCTCGTTGGTAGCCAGGGCCAGCTCGACGGCGCGGTTGACAGCCTTAAGCGCCGACTCAGCTCGCCCGCTCGCAGCCTGCACACTGGCCTCGAAAGCGTTGAGTCGAGCCAGCATCGACTCCCCTCGCGGTTGGATCTCCCATTTCAGTTGCTTGCGCCCCAAGGTGACGTTCCTCATCGCTTGCGCAAACTTGCCCGAGCTCATCCAGGTTCCAGCTCTCCGCAAGTAGATGTCGGCTCGCCTCACTGGATCCGTCGAGTCCAATTGGAACGCTCGTGAGTATGCAGCCCGCGAGGCCTCCATCTGACCGGAGAGCTCACTTACCTCGCCCAAAAGAATCCAGACATCCGATAGCTGGGACGGACTGATGTCGGACAGTTGCTGGCCGGCCTCCGCCGCCCGGCGATAGTGGACGGCGGCTTCGGTGTTGGCATACGCATTCTTGGCCCTGTCGGCGGCGACGCGAGCGTGGTGCCAAACCTTCTCGTGGGCTCCAGACAACGCGTAGTGCGTAGCGAGATACTCGGCGACGGCGTCGGTGTCGTTGCCCGCCATGCGCTCGATGACATTGCCGGCCCGGGCATGAAGTTCGCGGCGTCTTCGGTAGGAAAGCCCTTCGTAGGCGACGTCATGAACGACGACATGGCGAAATTGCATTCGCCCATCGGGTTTGGTTTCGATGAATCGGCGCAACTCCACATCTGTCGCCTCGTCGATGGAGATTCCATCGGGCGCCAAGAACTCATCGAGCACTGGGCGCCGGAAGCTCCGGCCCAGGACCGATGCATACCGCAACAGCTGG
The DNA here is from genome assembly GCA_025922945.1 of Acidimicrobiia bacterium. Classification (GTDB taxonomy): domain Bacteria; phylum Actinomycetota; class Acidimicrobiia; order Spongiisociales; family ZC4RG35; genus JACCTH01. Next base: position 1,264 of record JAICGW010000150.1, read on the forward strand.
CGGGTGAGAGGGGGAAGGGTGTCGATTTCCCTGGAGACGACCTCATCGAGGGAATCGGGTAGACGATCAGCGCTCCCCGTATCGCGGATGACACGCAGGATCTCGGCGAGGAACAGCGGGTTGCCATCGGCTCGCGCAACGACGCTGTCGAGCTCATGTGGACGGAGCGGAGCCGCGGCTGTGGCATGGATGGCAATCTCTCTGATGGCGTCGGTACTCAAAGGCTTCAGAACGATTTCCTGACCAAGCGGATCGAACCCGCCTTTGTCGGTGACAGCTGTCACGATCACAGTCCACGGCTTCGATTCAGCCGCGGTTCCAATCCGCTTTAAAGCCCCTAAGGAGGCGTCATCCAACCACTGGCCATCCTCGGCGATCACGATGAAAGGCCCTCGATGAACGCTCTCGATCAACTGGATGACGGCGTCGGCCGTTCGTTCGGGTCGAAATCGGGGATCAATCGCCGTTGAATCAGGGGTATCGGGGATCTCGATGTGCAAGGCATCGCCGAGGAGTGGAAGCGCTCCCTCGAGATCGGGGTTGATGGATGCGATTCGCGCACGGAGACTTTCAGCCATCGCCGCTTGTGAGCCGCGTTCGACTCCGATCATTCTCCGCAGTGGATCGCGGAGCGCCCAATAGGCGTTGTCACGACCGTTGGGCTCGGCCTGAATCAAAAGGGTTGCCAGCCCGGGGCAACGCTCGATCACCTCGGCGATCAGTCGGCTCTTGCCGACTCCCGTTTCCCCCGTGAGCGTCATCATGCCGCCGCGGCCAATGGCCGCGCAGGTGGTGACGATCGAAACCAACATTTCAAGCTCGGCGTTGCGACCGTGAAACGGCAGTTCGTGTTCGAGTTCTGGAGGCCTGACCCCGGTTTCCTCTTGCACGGCATAGGCCGTGACCAACTGCTCCTTTCCCTTGACTTTGAAAGGCTCGAGCGGCTCTGCCCGGAACAGGGTGGATGAACGATCGAGGACCGCCGTCGTGCTGTAGATCAATCGTGGCCCCGCGGCGGCCATCAACCTCGCCGCCAGGTTGACCGAGTCACCCATGATCGTGTAGGTCCGGCGGAAAGGAGCACCCACGCTCCCGGCGAAGACGTGGCCTCGATTGACTCCTACTCGGACACTAAGTCGAAGTTCGGTCTCGACAATCTGGCGGGCGGCTCTGAGCAGCCGCCCTTCATCATCGTGGCGACTCTCGGGAACTCCGGAAACGAGGATGACTTTGCCTCCATCGGCATCGATGTCTGAAGCCAGGAAAGTCACGTCCTCCTTATCCGCGGCGCCCTGGACCGCTTCGATGAGATGTTCCAATTGATCGGCCACCCGCTCGTGTCCATCGTTGGCTAAGAGTTCGTCAACTCCCTTGAATTTGACGAAGGCGATCGATGCCATTCGATGCTCCGATTCCACGACAGGGCTAGCGAGGGTTTCGCGCAGCGCTCGAGGTACGAGTTCAGAGAGCCCACCCCTGGGGATGGGAGCCCTGGTGCCGACGGGAGAGTGCGAGATCCGCACCTTCCTCAAGATCCAGCCCTCACCTTTTTGTTGACCCACAAAGTCAGCGGGGAGCTGAGCCCGGACCTCCGGACTGACGAGGATTTCGCCCGCGTCAGCCGTCGCCTCCATCTGGGTGGTGATCGTTGCCGTGGGGCCGGTCACGATGAGTTCTCGATGCGAGGATCCGACGAGAAAGAAGTCGACCGTGCCGGTATGAATTCCGGACGACATCTTGAGGTTGATCCGACCGACGCTGGTTTTCTCCTTGGATGCGTCCCGGAGGGCAGCCCGCATCTCCACCGCAGCGGCGCAAGCCTGCAAGACGTGATCTTCAGAATCGAACAGGAGCAGCAGGGCGTCGCCGCCAAATTTGATGAGCGAACCACCTCGGTCGGAGGACACCTCCAGCATCCGGCCAAATATGCGGTCGAGGACCGACGTGAGTTCTTCGGCTCCGATCCGGCCCCGGCGCGCCAATCGCTCGGAGAGGTTGGTAAAGCCGGAGATGTCTACGAAAAGCAGCGAGCCGACCACCGGATGCCATCGAGTCCCGGCGGGCCAGGCGGCCGCCACGCTCGGTACGTAGGGACCGAAACGGTCGGTGTCCGACGCGAGAGAATCAGTTGATGCCACGCCTTCCGGCAGAGTAGACCGTCGGAAATTCGGGGTCCTCTTGATGGCTGACTTGTCTCGGAGTCTCCCGCTCGGGGTACCCTTTTCCGTCCCGACGGGCCCGTAGCTCAACCTGGTCAGAGCAGCGGACTCATAATCCGTTGGTTGCAGGATCGAAGCCTGCCGGGCCCACCAACCACCATCCCAGGGCAGACCCGTTTTCGGCTACGAACAGGGGGGAGTTGCCCAGGAGCTCGAAGGCGTTCATCGAACCGACCCGATAGGTTGCAGGGGATGGAATCGAAACCCAGGCTTTACATGGTTGGGCTCATCGCCGACGATCTGGAACGGTCCCACGACTTCTACGGGCGGCTCGGGCTCGACTTCGATGTCGATGCGGGCACCCATCGGGAGGCAAAGGCCGAACAACTGACGTTGTTCCTTGATGGACGACCATCTGCCTGGCACCCCAGCTTCAATGACCGACCCTATCCGTGGCTTCTGGAGTTCTTCTTCGATTCAGTGGCCGATCTTCGTTCAAAGCTCGACGAGCTCACCGCCGCTGGCTACGAGCTATTAGACGAGCCGTACGACACCGGCTTCGGCATGTGGTTTGCGTTCGTTTCGGATCCAGATCGAAACACCGTGCTTCTTTCCGCTCAGCGAGAGTCGAGTGACGGCTAAATCCATATCCCCGTCGTCCGTCTATTTCGTGGTCGGCTCGGTTGGGGAAGTGATCGCCC
>JAICGW010000151.1 GCA_025922945.1 Acidimicrobiia bacterium
ACGGCGTCGAGTGAGGACGCTCCACACCACGGCTCCGATCACGATCAGGCCGAGAAACACGCCGCCGATAATCGCCCAGGGGAAAGAGCCTCCCTTGCGAGCCTCGGCAAAGAGATCGGCGCCGGCAAGGGATTCCTCATCAAGGTCCCACACGACTGTCCGATCCTCGAGGGCTCCGTTGTGCTCGATGACCTCGCCGGGGAAGGTGACTGCGATCTGAAAATCGAAATCGAGAAAGGCGGTCAACTCGTCCATGTCGACGTCCTCCGCCCCCTCGAGACCCGGAGCGGCAAGCGATGCCTCGAAACGGATCGAATCATCGGTTTCCGTAAAGCTGAGGTCTTCCCAACCTCCGCTTTCGCCAGATGCGATCGAGCTGGTGGAGAGAATGTTCTGCAGCTCCTCGATGGAGGCGAACCCCTGGGTGAGCGTAACCCCTTCGATGTCGCCATCGGTGAAGCGCTCGACCTCCCAACCCTCGGCCGGGGCGGAGGTTTCGACTTCAGCCAGGAGGTCGCCGCCTCCCCCGAACTCCTCCATGGCCTCGCGGAAGTCCTCGTCGAATCCGAGCTGGGCAGTGATCTGGCCGTTGGAGACGTTGCTGGCGTCGATGTTGAGGTGAGTCCTTATCTCACAGGAGGTGAGAGCGAGGACGAGCACGGCGAAGAGAATTGAACGGCGGGCCATAGGAAAACCCTATCGGGAATCAGGCGGTAGGGGTTGAGCGTTCGGGGGGAGGAAACTCAGGGTTCGACGGTCACCGTTCCCGTCATGAAATCGGGGTGAAAGCGGCAGAAGTACTCGTAGGTACCGGCTTCTTCGAAGGTGAACGTGAAAGGCTCGTCTGCGGTCAGCGCTTGGTCCCAAAGTCCATCGAGGTCCGGAGCAGTGCCGGAACTTGTGGTGTGGGCCCCCTCGGCCAGTGTCCAGGTCACCGAGTCGCCGACGCTGATCGTGACCGTCGCCGGTGAGAAGGAAAAGTCGTTGGCCGACACCATGACCTCTCCACCGCCACTCGCGGCTCCGGTGGTGGAAGCGCCCGGGGCAGTAGTGGCGGCGGGAGCGGCAGTGGTTGCAACTGTGGCGGTGGTGGTATTCGCGTCTCCGCCGGAGGCACAGGCGACGCAGAGCATGATGGCAATGACATAACCGAGTCGTTTCATATCCCGACGTTACGCACAGGGCGCTCTGAGTGGTTCGCACCTATCGTGGACCGATGGTCGACTACATGGACGCCGCCGTTGAAGAAGCGCGGATCGGACTATCGGAGGGCGGCATCCCCATCGGCTCCGTGTTGGTAGCTGACGGCGAGATCATCGGTCGCGGTCATAACCGTCGGGTGCAAAAAGGGAGCGCCATCCTCCATGCCGAGATGGACGCCATCGAGAACGCCGGGCGGCTCGAAGCGCCGACCTACCGCAACTCGATTCTCTATTCGACTCTTTCCCCTTGCGATATGTGCTCGGGCACTGCGCTTCTCTATGGGATTCCGAAGGTCGTCATCGGCGAGAACCACACCTTCAAGGGGCCTGAGAGCTATCTGAAGTCGCGACGAATCGAAGTTGTCGTACTCGATCGCCTCGACTGCATGAAGCTGATGTCCGATTTCATCAACGCTCACCCCGACCTCTGGTTCGAGGACATCGGCGAGTAGCTCAGGGATAGAGGATGAGCTGGGTGTTGCGGAACAGGCAGACCTGCTTGTCGTTTTCCTCTGAGCGCACCACGGCGTCCCAAACCTGAATCGTCCTTCCGCCGTGCTGCATAGTGGCGTGGGCCACGAGGCCGCCACTGGTGACATTGGCTGTGTGATTCGACTTGAGCTCCACGGTGGTGAATCCGATGGCTCCCTCTGGAAGCGACGCTACGCATCCGTATCCAGCGGCAGTATCGGCCAGGGCGACGACGCTGGCGGCGTGGAGAAATCCATTCGAGGCGAGGTGCTTGAGTTCGATGTCGAAACGAAGCGTGCACTTGCCGGGCTCGACGTTTACCACTTCGATTCCCAAGAGCCCCGGCAGCCGCGGCTTGCCGTACTCCTCGAACCAAGACTTCAACTGGGCGAGATCGCGGGGAAATTCAGGCATGGTTCACCCTATCCTCGGGGTGGTGGACCCCAAGGCCTGGGTGGTGGCAATCCTCTATGGGCTCCTGGCCGGCTTCATACTGGGCCGCTACCGCGAGGAACAGCGAGCGATGCTGGGAGCGCTAGCCGCCTCGTCGCTCATCGGAATCGTGATCTGGATGACCTCGCCAGAATCCCTGGCGGGCCCGTCGTTGGCGGTCGGGTGCGGACTCGGCTTTCTCGCGATGCTCGCGACCCGTCGTAGGGTGACGACATGATTCTGTTCGTCGAGCGGATCATCGAAGAGGCGATTGCTCGAGGAGACTTCGACGACCTCCCGGGCGAGGGAAAGCCCCTCCCGACGGGTGATGATGGCCCCGGTTGGTGGATTCGGAGTTACGTCGAACGGATGCGGCGCGAGGAGCAGCGGCTATTGCCAGGTGAGGGGGCGGTCGTGGGGGATGACGTGAATCCAAGAGAGGCCGGGGGGAACCACTAGCGCCCCGGTCGGCGTCGAGAAGGTGAACCAGGTCTCGTTGTCGGGTCGGGACCACGTCCCATCGATTACGCGCCCTTCGGTGAACAGCACTGCCCGTCCCGATCCGATCGTACGCATGGCGGGCACTCGACCGGTCCCGGTTGGCGCCGGCACCTCGTAGTAGCGGCCAAAGATCACGATCAGATTGTCGGCCGTGATCCGGCCAGTCCGTCCCTCCCGATCTCGCCAAAGGTGAGGGACCGAGCCCGCCGAGCGCAAGTAGCGCTCACCGTCCCAATCCCAGATGGTCGATATCGGGTCCGACCAGGAAACGTCGATTCGGCTCGCAGCCGGCGCCTCGGGGTACTGGAAGGAGCCCCAGTGAAATAGGTCAGGGGGCGGGCCGTTGGCATAGCCCCGTCGATCGGCCTCGGCCCGCAACTCGGCCGTGTTGGTATAGAGGTTGTGGGGCGCGGAGCGGGTCGTGATGCGAAACATGGTCGGGGGCTTCACCTGCGACTCGCGAATAAATGGCACGCCCTCTAGGGCCAGCATGTCGGCGATCCACGGCTGACCTCCGGAGATGCCAACCGTTACCCCCAGCGCCTCAACCATTGCGTCGGTGGGACGCACCGAGCGGACCGGGCCCAGGTAGTCAGTGTCCGACTCCAGATATAGGGCCATCATCCGCGAGAGCCCGCCTTCCACCATGAGCTCGATCACGGCATCGGCTTTCTCGATGCCCGATTGAGGACGGGCCGGAGCGGCGTTGTCGATCTTGACGCCAATCACCCTCCGATTGACAGATAGGCCGTCGGGAGCGGGCATGCCATCGAGAGGACTCGTGCGCACCGGAATCAGTGGGATCGATAGTGAGAAGGCCCGGGTTAGAAAGATCGCCATCTCTTCGCGGGTCACCGACGCCGTCGGGCAGTAACGATCGGGCGCGCAGCCCATCGTGATCCCCGCCGCCTTGATCGCCTCGACCTGGGGAGCAAACCAGTCGGCATTGTTGATGTCGACAAATCCGGAGGGGTTCTCAGACGGAGGCAGCTCCAGGGCTCGATCGAGGAGCGCGGCCATCTCGGCCCGGCTTATCGACCGGTTCGGGTGGAAGGTGCCATCGATCTCGCCGGCAATCACGTCCTGAGTGACCAGGGCGTTGACGTATCCGGTGTAAAAGGCATCGGGATCGAGGTCGGTGAAAAGAGGCATCGAGTTCTCTGGCGTCACGCCCAGGGCTCGGCCGAGAAAGGTGGCCATTTCCCCGCGGGTGACCGGGCTTCGTGGACAGAAGAAGTCCGTCCGGCATCCCTTGGTCAGCCCGGCCCCAGCCAGCGCTTCGATCGCTCCTTCGCCCGGCAGGTGGTCGTCGTCGAGAAAGCTGCCACCCGGGGGCAACACCGAGCCCAGC
>JAICGW010000152.1 GCA_025922945.1 Acidimicrobiia bacterium
AAGCTTGTCGAGTCCCCAAGCGGGAGCGACGGTCACTTTCACGGCCATTGCCGTTTTACCTTTAGCTGGAGCATTGCTCGTCGGGTTCAAAACGCGCTGGGCCACGGCTTTGTGCTGGCTGATCTATGGCATACCCATCCGCCAGGCCTTGCTCGAGCCAGGGGTGAGCATCTTTCTGGGAAAGTACATGGTGGCGCTATTTCTCTTCTGGTCGCTCTTCCTGCCCACCGACGCCAGGTACTCAGTCGACCGGCGATCGTTTGCTCGCGGGCCCGGGAAGATTCTTTCGATCGCCAGTGCAGCCGTCCTCGTGCAGATCTTCTTCATCTACTTCTTTTCCGGGCTCAATAAGGACATAGGAGAGTGGGTCCTTCATCCCTCAGCGATGAAAACTGTCCTCGGCAGCACTGGATTTGGTAACAACCTCGGCCGAGTCGTGGCCCAGGCCGATGCCGCGATGGCGGTGGTTTCGGTGCTGACGATCGTCCTTGAGGTCGTGGGCGCTTTGCTCCTCTTTCTCCCCGGCAAACACCTGCCCAGACTCCGAGTGATCCTCGTATCGGCCTTCATCGCCTTTCACCTCGGCATGGCCATCTTTATGAATCTCGGGATATTCCCGTTTGTGATGATGTCGGTCTGGCTTCTCTTTCTCCCTTCATCCGTGTGGGACAGAGTCACTAACGAGGTAACGCAGGATGTGGCTCCGGCCATCGATCGGAGCGTGGTGAGGAACGTCACCGCAGCCGCTGCCTTGCTCTACATCACCGTTTCCAACTACATCACTTGGGCGTTTTTCCCCGCCGATTCAGGTTTGGCCGCCCAATGGCAGCAAGTCGGGGTTTACCTCTTGCTCTACCAACAGTGGGCGATGTTCAGCATCCCTTCCACCCTCGTATAGCTACCGGTCGACGCTCAGAGAACGACTGCGCGTACTCCGCCGGCCAGGATCTCGTCGGCGGGGTTGATCCGCCTATGCAACAGCCCAAGACCGATGGCGCCTTCGGCGGTGCTGGCGGCGGAGGTGATGGCGCCGCCATCATCTGCGACCGGGGCCGGGACTGCGGGCAGGTGGTCGAGACGAACGCGACGGAGGTGACGGTTGACCCGACCATTGCGGCTGTCAAGGCGAGCCACCAGTTCCTGACCAAGAAAGCATCCCTTACTGAACGAGACGGCGGCCTCAACCAGCCCGGTCTCCTGCGGGATGGTGGCCTCATCGACATCGATCCCCATCACTGGTTCGCCCGCTTCGATGCGGATCGCGTTCCACTCATCGAATGAAAGCTCAGGCAAGTGGGCTGCCTCGGTTGAGAACCGATACGTCCCGTCGGCTTCGACCAATGTCGTCACCGGCACTGGCTCGCCAATGGTGGCCTTCACCCGGATCTTGTAATGGGCGAGATCTTCCGCCATCTTCTTCCCCCACCCGGCATCTGTGACCAGGTCGACCCGCTCTTCCTCCCCGGTGATCCAAAGCATTGCCCGCAGCTTTCCCTGGGGGGCCAATAGGAAGGAGCGCACCGGCTTGGTCGGATGCAGCGTCGAGAGATCCTGGCTGACGAGGCCATCGAGGAAGGAGCGGGCATCGCGGCCCTCGACCGCCACCAGCTCGTGGATCCCCGAGATCTGGCGCGTCTCACCCATGGGTGGCCGCCTCCACCGCCGCCAGGCCAGCGGCGGCTTTGCTCATAGTCTCCTCGTACTCGGTCGCCGGATCGGAGTCGGCGACGATGCCGGCCCCGGCCTGCACCCACGCCTGACCGGCGGCGATGACCACCGTCCGCAGGCAGATGGCGGTATCGACGTTGCCCGAGAAGTCGATGTAGCCCAGTGCTCCCGCGTAAGGACCGCGAGCCACCGGTTCGAGCCGGTCGATGATTTCCATGGCTGCCACTTTCGGCGCTCCGGAGACGGTGCCGTGAGGAAAGGTCGCCCGCAACACATCGACCGGACCCACGCCCGCTCGCAGCTTTCCCGAGATGCCCGAGACGAGATGCATCACATGGGAGTAACGCTCCACCACCATCAGTTCATCCACCGCCACGGTGCCGAACTCACAAACTCGGCCGAGGTCATTACGGGCGAGGTCGACCAGCATCACATGCTCAGCCCGCTCCTTGGGATCGGCCCGCAGCTCTTCTTCCAGGGCCAGGTCGCGGTCGGGGCTTTCTCCCCGAGGTCGAGTCCCGGCAATGGGTCGGCTGAACACCTGCCCTTCTCGTACCCGCGTCATCAGCTCCGGCGATGAGCCCACCAACGCCATCTCCGCCGTTCGGTAGAAGAAGAGATATGGAGAGGGGTTGACCACCCGTAGCCACCGATAGACCATGAAGGGGTCGCCGGCGAATGGCATCGCCAACCGCTGCGAGACCACGATCTGAAAAGCGTCGCCGGCCACGATCGACTCCTTCGCCGAACGAGCCGCCGCTTCGAACTCGGCCCGGTTCATTGTCGAGGAATGGCTCGTACTGGCCCCCCGCCGCTGGTCGAAGGGAAGCGCCTGATAAGGGCGGGAATGGCCCAGGCGGTTCGTGGCCCGCTCGAGTTCGGTCACCGCGGCCGCGTAATCGGCTTCGAGATCGTCGCCCACGAGAACGTTGCGAACCAGGGTCAGAGACTGTGAGACGCGGTCGAAGGCCGCCATGGATCCCACCGCCTGCCAGGACATCTCCGGCAGGCCCCGGTCGTCGGGGGGCCGGTCGGGAAGATGCTCGATATAGCGAACGGTGTCATAGCCCAGGTAACCCACCAATCCGGAGTGGAGCGGGGGCAGCCCGGGAAGATCGGCGGCCCGCACCCGGCCGACCAACTCCTCCAGGGCACCGAGGGGATCAGGGCTGCTAATCGGCTGTTGGGAGACGACCCGCCCGTCTTGAGAGGTGAGGGTGAAAAGCGGGTCCCAGCCGATAAACGACCAGCGAGCCCAGTTCTCGCCTCCCTCCACCGACTCCAGGAGGAACCCGGGATCGCCACCGACCAGTTTCTCGAAAGCAGAGACCGGCGTCTCCCGATCGGCCAGCACTTTGGTCCAGACGGGGACCAGCGGATAGGACTTGGCCAAAGCGATGAATTCCTCGCGGCTCGGATGACAGATCATCAGATCTCAGCCAGGTTCTCGAGGAAGGGGATGCCGATGATGACGTCGGTGACGGCCGAGGAGACGCGGTTGAGATTGCCGGTCAGCATCACGAGGCCGAACACCGCCAGCAAAGCTCCGGAAGCGATGTTGATCGGTTTGAGATAAGGCCGGGTGCGCCGTAACAGCCGGTGCATCCCCAGGGCCGAAAGGAGAAACGGCGTCCCCAGGCCAAGGGAGTACGAAACGAGGAGGGCAACGCCCTCCCCCAAGGTCTCGAGCGTGGCGGCGGTGGCGAGGACCACGGTGAGGATCGGGCCGATGCACGGCGTCCACCCAAACGCGAAGGCGGCCCCCATTACCGGGGGGGCGAACGAACCGAGCCGAGAGGGGCGTACCTGGGGCCGGTAGTCCCGACTCAGCGGGCGCAGCAAGCCCCGTTCGGAGATCGCCAGAGCAACCATCACCAGTCCAAAAACGAGCACCACTCCTCCGGCGATGCGACTCGCGAGCGGAAGGTGAGCGGAGAGGAATCGTCCCAATGAGGTCGCCGTCGCCCCGAAGGCGGCAAAGACGATCGTGAAGCCGGCGATGAACAGGGCGATCACCCACAACATCCGCCGGGTGGAGACGGCTCCTTCTTCGAGCGAGGCGACCGAGTAGCCCGACATCATCGAGAGATAGCCCGGAACCAGTGGCAGGACACATGGAGAAAGAAACGAAAGAACCCCGCCTCCGAAGGCGATGAACAACTGCAGAAAGAGCGAAGCGTCGGCCACGGCGTGTTACCTGCGACCATGTTCGCACGAGCCCTTTCGAAACTGACATCTCCGAAGGCCCACGTTGAAACCGCTCCTCGACCCCAT
>JAICGW010000153.1 GCA_025922945.1 Acidimicrobiia bacterium
CAGCGCCATGCACGTTACCTTTCGCCGTCTTAATCAGGCGGCATCTATTCCGAAGGCCGCGCATCCGGGCGATGCCGGCTTCGACATCGCTGCCAGCGAACCGGTGGACTTGATGCCCGGCGAACGTGCTCTGGTCCACACCGGATTGGCCATGGCCATACCCGAGGGATACGCCGGCCTGGTGATTCCTCGCAGCGGGCTGGCGATTCGGCATGGGATCTCTGTTGTCAACGGCCCCGGGCTCTATGACTCGGGATACCGGGGGGAGATGAGGGTGATCCTCATCAATCACGGCTCCGAGCCGCTTCATATCGAAGTTGGTGATCGGATCGCTCAGCTCGTGATCGTTGCCATCCCCGAGGTCAGGTTTGAGGAAGTAGAGGAGCTTTCCGACTCAGAGCGCGGCGTCTCTGGGTTTGGGAGCACGGGTGGTTTCGACGACGGATGGCGGAGCGGTGGGTGACCGATCAGCCAGGCGGGTTTACAATTGTCCGATTCGCGGAAGTAGCTCAGTTGGTAGAGCGCAACCTTGCCAAGGTTGAGGTCGCGGGTTCGAGCCCCGTCTTCCGCTCCCGTTTCCGGCAGCCCAGGAAGACCTAGGGGGCCGGGTCGGCCAGGGGCTTTTAGCTCCGAGGCTGGCGACGTGGCCGAGTGGTTAGGCGCGGGTCTGCAAAACCCGTCACTCCGGTTCAATTCCGGACGTCGCCTCCAGGCGGCGGAAACGCCATACAGTTAATTGAATATCGGGCCCTTAGCTCAGTCCGGCTAGAGCGCTTCCCTGACACGGAAGAGGCCACTGGTTCAAGTCCAGTAGGGCCCACCCAGAAAACCCTTGTAGCTATTGGCTTTCTGCGACCTGAGGTGGTTGCGCCCGTTCGACCGGGTGCGCGCCATCGACCGTTACTAGCCCTGGGAACGCAAACCGAGCGGAGTTAGCCCCGCGCTTGGCTCACGACGGCGAGCCAGCATTTGAGCGCTAGATATTCGGCGCGGATATGCTCGTAGTGGGAGTCTCCAAGGGGGAGGCCAAGGAACAGGGAGGGTTGGGAATGGGTCAAAGACTACGTACGCGTTCGTTCGTGCTGACGGTCGGTCTGGTAGCGGGGATGGCCCTAGGAACAGCCGTTGCCAACGCTCACCCAGTGAGCCAGTTCGGGGAGCCGGTGTGCTTCGGGTCGCGTATAAGTCACGGGTCAGCGTCATTCAATGCTCATGAAGGTCACGGGCTGACGCCGGTGGAACGTGTCGCCGCTTTGCAGGAGACCGTCGACTTCATCCTCGAAGAAGGCTCACCTGAAGAGGTCGCGTTCGCGCAGGAGTTCTTCGGTGAGTCCGTGTCGGTCGAAGAGTTCATTAGGTTCGTGAAAGTGAACTGCTCGGACGATCCGATCTTCCTGCCGTTCTTGTGAGACACCCCCCGTCGACCGCCTGAGCAGGCGGTGGGCGGGGGTTTGCTCGGGTCGGAGATGGCGCGCCCCGGTTACTAGTGGACTCCCCACCTCTTGTCCCGGCGTCGGGCGCCTCCGCGGCGCCTACTCGGCGCCGAACCACTCCGAAACTAGGCGACATCCGCTTGTACGACTTGGGACGATCCCCTATCGACCAACGGCTCGTCCTGATGGAGGGCAAGTGCCAACATCCGGAGCGCCCAGTGACTAGTGCTGAGGGTCGCGTCGGGTTTACCGGCGAAGACCCTGGGTATACGCACTCGTCATGTGGGCCGCCAAGTTGGTAAAGAAGCTCGCCGAGACCGATCCGGAGAAGCGACGGCTATATGCCGCCCGCATCCTGATCGGCAGCATCGTCGGTTGGATCGCGACGCACCTCATGTTTCTCTTGATGGGTATCACGGGAGCCTTTGAGCACGTCCTGAACCTGATCTCTTGGTGGGCCATCACCTTGACGGCCTGGGACATCCTCGCGACCTCCGACGTCAAGGTCGACACTGACGAAGCCGCTGCCGCTGCCGCTGCGGCTGCTTCCTGAGGTTCGCTCTAGAGTCGCATCCGGGCCAGCGGGCTGGCTTCCAGTCCGATTCGGCGTCGGACCGCGAGGGAGAGCGGCCTCTCAAAATGGGTCTTGAACCAACCAATTGCTGGGCGTATGGTCGCGCCAAGAGCAACATTCGTTGCCTGGGGACTGGAGGAGAAGAAATGAGCAAGAAGCAACGTGCTGTGCTCGGCACGGCGCTCGCTGCCGCGTTCGTAATCGGTGGTTTCGTCCTGCCGTCAGTGGCGCAGGTGACGCCGCCACCAATCGCGACCGAGCTGTTGACGAGTCGAGCGGAGTTTCCCGACGACGTCAGCCTTAGGTTCAAGATCAAGCTCGACGGTCGGCGAACCCACGTCGTCAACGTTGAAGACCCATCCCTCACAATCGTGGCGCGGATCACCGTGCAGCCCGGAGCCCAGTTTCCGTGGCACAGCCACCAAGGTCCCGTTGTGGTCAACATCGCCTCCGGCGCATTGACCTACGTCTCGGCCGACGATTGCAGTGAGCGCGTGTACCCGGCCGGGACCGCGTTTGTCGACCCGGGACAAGGGCACGTCCATACCGCGTTTAACGCAACGAGCGAGCCGACGGTTCTGGTCGCGACATTCTTCGACGCACCTGCGGAGGGCCCGCTGCTCATCCCCGCGGAGCCGGGCGACTGCTAAGGGCGGTGTCTGGCGCTATGGATTGAGCGGAGTCGCCGAGACGGCCAGGGGATTGGCGGCTCGGCGACTCCGGTCCTGGTTTCACCGGCTTGTGCCGGACTCTCGGCGGGAGGAGCAGCGGCCCGTCTGGAGGTATCGATGGGACTATCCGCTGTCGACCAGCTGCTCGTTCTCTTGCTCGAAGGCGGAGGCAGTTACTTCACCCCGATGCTGGCGCTCGGGTTCACTGAGGAAGAGATTGGTGAAGCCTGGGACGAGGCCCGTCGCTCAAGCTACACCGAGGCGATGGGACTTGGTGCGGACAAGCTCACGGATGCCGGAAGGACTCGAGCTATCCAGTTCACCAGCTGACTAAACCCGCGTAGCCCTCGCGAGAACCAATCTCCTGACTGTTTCGTAGAGACCGACGGAGGTAGCCATTCTCTTGGTCCCAACTTAGAGAATGGCTCCTCCTTTTGGACTTCGCTGATGAGCGCTCAGCGAAAGTTCGGATGGATCAGAATGTCGGCCCCTATCCAGGCGCCCTGGGCTTGGTCGAACCACCAGCACCACGTCGTCTGACTGTCGAGACCAACACCTGGTCTATCGAAGAGCGGGAATAAGACGTTTCCGTTTGGTCCGCCCAAAACAAAGATCGACGTGGCGACTCCCGCCAACTGCCCACTCGGTTGGTGGCCAGCTTGGCCGGTCGCAATCACCAGCGCCAATGTGGTGCCGTCCTCACAGGCGATGTTGGCTATGACTTCGGCGTTGGGATTGTTACCGACTCCCGCATACGCCGGAAGGGCGATCGTCGCGAGGGTCAATAGAAACACGAAAGCGACGGTTCGTCGCATGTTGGACTCCTCCCAGTACTCCTGCTCAGACAGTAGCCCTTCAACCGCGCTTGCGGAGCCGATTGGTTTGTTGGAGGGCCGCGGACCACGAGTCCCAAGAAGGATCGTCCGCCCAGTTGCCCGTAATCCAGCCCCCATAACGGAGGCGACGGGGATAGAGCCCCCGATATTGTGGAGATTGGGCCGGTGGGCTGACACCTCATCCTCCTCAGCCCCCACTGACCGAGCGCATGAGGAGACTCACCAGTCCTCGGTTTGGCGGCCCGACTTCCTCTGTTGCAATATTCGATCGGGCATCCCTCAGGTACCTCGTCACGAACCCCTCGGGCCACCGGGCCAGAGGGGTTCGATTCGGGATTGGCTTCCCTGCTAGTTCGTCGTTGTCGTCCCGAGATCAGTCGTCGGTGTCGTCCCGAGATCAGTCG
>JAICGW010000154.1 GCA_025922945.1 Acidimicrobiia bacterium
GCAGCGATGGAGCTGCCGTCTGATGAGAGGCGAAGGTTCTCAACCCGGGAGAAGAACTCGAAGCGAACTCCCCGCGCCACCAGCGCCTCGTATAGAGGCGCAAAGAGAACGTCTCCCATTCCCGCCTGGAGCTTCCAGAAGATCGACCCCCGATATTCGAAGAAGAGCTTGCCCGAGAGGAAGAGTCCCAACCCGGCCGCAAAGCGGGGACGTTGGGGGTCGCCTTCTTGAAAGCCAAAGACGAGGTCGTAGACCCCCCGCACCAGCGGGGAGTCGAGGGTGTCGGGAGAGGCTCCATGGCGGCTGATCCAGGCGCGGTATTCCTCGTCGTTGATCGCCGCGAAACCGCGGGGATCGGTGAGGAGCCCGTCAGCGAGGATGCCCCGCACAGTGGTGACGATGAGGTCGGCCAGCGACCACAAACGCCGCGCGGCTTCATCACGCACCACCAGCTCGTGAAGCCGGCGATGGATGCGGTCGAGGACGGGGCCGAGCGGTTCCAGAAAGGGCAGGTCTCGAGCCAGCAATCGCTGCTCGGACCGCAGAACACTCAGTCCTTCGATGGCCGCCGCCAGCAGCGAGGCGATCAGCTTCCTCGCTCCCTCGTCCTGGCGCGAGGGACCGGGGGGAATGGGACTGGCGCTGATCCGGACCGATCCGCTCCAAGCCGCGGGCTGGTCCAACGACTCGTAGAAGTCGGCCAGCAGCCGCACTGCCTGGCGGACAAACTCGAGCACGCTCATCGGACCGCTGGCGGCGTCGGGCTCGCCCGGTAGTCGATCGTTTAAAGAGAAGGTGGCCACCCAATGGCGCCAGCGGCCACCGTGGAGATCCTCGAGACCGATGTCGTTGGCCGGCTTGAAGGCATCAGACCATTTCTGGAAGGGGGCGTCTGGACGAAACTTCGGGCGATCGAGCTCGGCGTAGAGCTCGCGCACCAGCCGGAAGGCGTTCTCGTAATAGCCGAGCCAGACGTGGAGGCCGTGTTCCTCGATCCGTCCGTGGGCCCCGCGGCTGCTGGCGGCCTTGCCCCCCAAGCGCCATCCCCGCTCGTAGACGGTGATCGATGCGAATCGTTGCTGCCAGCCCGGCTCCGAGAGCCGCCACGCCGCCGCCAAACCGGCGACGCCACCCCCCAGAATCGCGATCTTCTCGCCGACCGCGGGTTCCGGTCCCGCCACTATTTATTGGCCGACAGCAGCGCCTCGGCTTGCTCGGCCTCCGGGTAGGCGTTCGAAAGCTCGAGGTGTGACGAAGCCAGCGCCTCCGACGCCAACGGGGGCTGTGA
The DNA here is from genome assembly GCA_025922945.1 of Acidimicrobiia bacterium. Lineage (GTDB taxonomy): Bacteria > Actinomycetota > Acidimicrobiia > Spongiisociales > ZC4RG35 > JACCTH01. The sequence goes on from JAICGW010000154.1 coordinate 1,289, forward strand.
ACCTGGTTCGAGGAGCTGGTGCATATCGATCGCCGCTCGCACTTGAAAGAGGTAGGCGTTCTGATCGCGGGCGAGCTCGAAGGCTTTCACCAGATCGGCGGCCACGGCTCGGGGGTCGCCTCCCTTCTGAGCGCGGGCTCGAGCACGTTTGCGAAAGGTCTCCGCCAGATAGTGGCGTTCCTCGATGTCATCGCTCATCTTCACCGCCTCATCAAAGAGGTGAAGGGCAGTGGGCAAATCGCCGAGCCCCGCAGTCAGTTCAGCCTGGGCGGTCAAGAAGTAGGGCTGGAATGATGACACTCCCAGCTGGTGCAAGAGCAGACGACTGTGGCCGATCGCTCCCACTGTCTCCGGAGTCGGCTCGAGGTGGGCGGCGGCGATGAGGGCGTGGATCGAGCCCAGGCTCTCCCACATCGCAAACCCGTGTGTGGTACCCAGACTGGCGACCGCCCGAAATTCATCAACGGCCCGGCGGGAATCACCTTCGAGCTGATACATGTACCCGAGGTACGACCGGCTGTAGGCCTCGCTGAAGGGTCCAGCGGGAAAGTCCAGGTCGCCGCTCAACTCGAGTGCCGTTGCCGCCGCTTGGGCGGCCGCCTCCCTCTCGCCCTGCACCCACAGCACCGGCACCAACTGGGCATATGCCGCCACCTCGGGGCTATTGGGAAGAGTCCACAAAGGCGAGGTATCAAATCCCGCCGGCCGAGCTCGGAATAACTCGATGGCATGTTCGAACTGATCGCGCGCCTTTTGGTAATTGCCCAACCCGTATTGATGGAGGGCGTCGGTGACGATCACTTCCGCCCCGTACAAGGTGGCCTCGTCGACGCTGGCCTGGGAGAGGCGTTCCTTCAATCCCTCGATGATCTCACCGGCCTTGGCGCGGAGTCCGCGCACGGTGGCATAGGCCATGATCGCTAGTTGCACCCCGACGCTTTCGAGTCGGGGGCCAAGGGATTCGGTGAGCCCGAGGGCAGTTTCGAATTCCTCACGGGCGGCCTCGGAGCCATACCCAAACGTGGCCACCAGGCTGGCGGCCTTCAACACTCTCACGGTCAGTTCCGAGAGGGCCCGCTGCTCGCTTGGGGACCAGTCGCCAATCAGGTGCAGGGCGCGGTCAAGCTTGCTGAGCGCCTCGGCATAGGCCCCGGCCGACTGGGCGGCCTGGGCAGCCTCGACATAGAACCCCACCGCATCCTCGGCGCGACCCGCCTGGTCGAGATGGAAGGCTATGACGCCGCGGTCGGGGGGAGAGGTTGATCGCAGCCGGCTCAAGAGAGCATTGGCGACATCGGAATGCAACGTTCGCGCCGACTCGGGAAGGAGCGACTCGTAGGCGGCGTCTCTGATCAGCGAGTGGCGGAAGGCGAAGCGCCGTTCTTCGCCGAGGCCTTGGCTCTCGAGGATTCCTTTGCTCGCCAAGGACTCCAGTTCGAGTCGGAGCTCTGATGGTGGGATCTTGGTGACGTCGCTGAGAAGGTCGACTTCGAACCGGCTTCCGATCACTGCTGCGGCCTGGGCGAGCCGAGGGTTGGGGCCGGCGGCCTCGAGGCGGGCGACGAGCAAATCGCGAATGGTGGCCGGGACCCTGTTGGCTCCGGAGCCCGCCGCAGAGTGATCCCACACCGACCACAGCAATTCCTCGAGAAACAAGGGCACGCCGTCGCTGCGCTCGGCGATCTCGTTGGCCAGAGAGTCGGCCAGATCACCACCCTTCATCGACCGAATCATGCGGTGACGGTCATCGAGAGCCAGCGGCTGGAGATCGAGGAGAGTCGACCGGGCCGCCCAACCGTCGGCCCGGAATTCGGGACGAGCAGTCATGACCAGCAGAAGCCCGGGGGGCAGATCGGTCAGGGCATGCGCGATCACCTCGAGTGAGGAAGGCTCGGCCCAATGCAGGTCTTCGATCAAGACCACCCGGGGCTCGGCCGCGGCGAGGCCCGCCCACCATTGTTGGAAGCTCTCGATGGTCGCCTGCTTGAGCTTGGAGGCGTCTTGGCGCGGCGCTGGATAGCGACCCTCCACATCGATGGCGAGGATCGGAGCCAGATAGGGAATGACGTTGGTCGGATCGAGTTGAGCTTCCTTGACCTCGTGCTCGAGGAGGCCCAGTCGCTCGGCGTTGTCCGAATCAGGGCTCAGTCCGCAGCGGCGACTCAACATGCGAGCGAGGGGGTAGAAAGCAGTCGAGGTGTAGTAGGGAGAGCATGCTCCCTGCAGGGGCCCACCACCGGTGCGAGCGGAGTGGTCGCGGATAAAGCGGGCGAGGCGAGACTTGCCGATTCCGGCATCTCCCCGAATCAGCACCGCCTTGGCACCACCTTCTTTGGTGGCTTGCCAAAGATCCAACAACTGCGCTTGTTCGCGCTGGCGACCCACCATCGGAGTCAGTACGCCGCCAAGGGCTTCGAGTCTCCCCTCGACTTCGAGAGGGCGGAGCACTTCGAACAACTCAACGGGTTTCGAAAATCCCCGCAGTGGCACGAGACCTTTCTCTCGCAGGTCGAAGTA
>JAICGW010000155.1 GCA_025922945.1 Acidimicrobiia bacterium
ACGATCATGAGAATCGTGGGTGGAGTCGAACTCGTCGCCGCGGTTCTGGTTCTGATTCGGCCGGGGATCGGAGGCTACGTCGTCGCTGCCTGGCTGGCGGTGATCATCGTGAACCTCCTTGTTCTCGGAGACTTTTACGACGTCGCCCTGCGTGACTTCGGCCTTTTGTTGGGGGCGTTGGCCCTCGCCCGACTGGCGTCCGCCTCGAGGGGCACTACTTGACTGCCCCGCGCCGCATCGCCGGGGACGCGTAGACAGCGAACACCCGGTCACCCTCGAGCCAATCGGTGAGGCGGTCCGCTTCGAGCTGAAGCACCTTCCTTGCCTGGCGCCCCGGATCATCGAGGAAGACGAGCTCAACCACGCCGGACTGGTCCTGCACCCAGCAACCGACGGTCCGCCCGTTCCACCAGACAGTGGTGCCGGCATTGCCGGCGGTGTCGAAGAGCTCGGGCGCATGCGGACCCAGGTAGAAGTTGCGCTCCTTCCAGCCCATGACGGTGGGGTCGAGGATCGGCAGAAGCGCTCCCCAATCGCCGTTCTCAGGGACCGGATCGATGTCGTCGGGAAGAAGCCAGCCCTTGGCTCCGCCATCGAGGGACACCTCGACTGCCGAAACATCGGCCAATGCTCGTTTGACCGCCGACACCGTCGATCCCAGCCACCAGCGAATGTCCTCGATGGTTCCGGGCCCGAAGGTGCGGAGCCAGCGTCTGACGAGTTCCGCGTAACCCTCCTGCTCGGACAGCGGACGGAGGACCTCTCCCAGCCAAGCCTCCATCGAAGTCCACCGGGGTCGCGAGATTCGCCAGTGACCTTGATTGTGGGCGCGAGCAATTAGCCCCTCGGCGCTGAGTTGGGCCAGGACCGGAGGCCCGATCGAGATCTCGCCTCCCCACTTCTTTTCCGGCTTCATCACTATTCGCCCACTCAGCTCCGGAACTTGCGCACGTAATTCCTGGGCAGACAACTCATTACCGTCGGCCAAGAGGGAGACGACTCCACGGCGGGCGGCTCCGAGCCAGGCGGCTCCATCTTCGGCCAGGCCTCCTGCCTCAGCTTGCTTGATGAGGCGCGCCCCGTTCTGCTGGGCGACCCGGGCGCTGGCGCTTCCCAATGCGGCCGGGAGCAAGTCACGGGGAAAGACAAACAGCGTGCGGCGCATCGCCAGCTGCTTGACGAGCACCCGCTCTTCGTAGAGGGTCGCATCGATGTCCGACACTTTGATGCTCGCCACCCGAGCGAAGAGCGAGAGGTAGACGGTGGGGGCCTCGGTGGCATGGAGGACGGTCATTGCCCGCACCGCCGCTTCGGCGTCGCTCGCTTTGAACTCGGCCCCGAGCGCGTGTCGCCGTGCGATCCGGGCCCGGCGCTCGTCATCGGTGACGTGGCGCATCCGGCCATTTTGGGCAGCTCGCAGCGTTCGCGATCGACCCCTTGACAAACCTGGGCCGGATCCGTACCCTTTCGGTCGAGCGACCGAACGATAGGCAGGAAAGTCGGGCATGACCGCCGTCAGCACCACCAAAGCCGGAGTACTCGCCGCCGCTAAGGCGGCCCTGATCGAGACCGGCTACGCCCAATTGTCAACTCGCGGGATCGCCGAGATGGCCGAGGTGCCGCTCTCCCAGATCCACTATCACTTCGGCTCGAAGAAGAAGCTGGTCCTTGCGGTTCTCGAGGAGGAGAACCGGCGGCTGCTCGAACGCCAGGCCGAAATGTACGGCACCAGCACCCCGCTTTGGCAGCAATGGGAGCAGGCGTGTGACTTCCTCGACCACGACCTCGACTCGGGCTATGTCAGGGTCCTCCAAGAGATGATGGCGGCCGGCTGGTCCGACCCCGAGATCGCCGAGGCGGTTCGTACCTACCTCAAGGGTTGGTTCGACCTCCTGCGAGAAGTTGCCGCCGCCGCCGTCGGCCGTCTCGGGGATGTAGAGATGTTGCAGCCGGCAGACGTTGCTTCCCTGGTGGGGGCCGCCTTTCTTGGCGCCGAGGCGATGATCCTCCTCGGTTTCGAGGACGAACCAACGCGTCGCGCACTGCGCTCGGTGGGGACCGCCATTCGCAACATCGAAGAGCCATGAGAGCACGGCATCCCGATCTCGCCGACTTCGCAGTTCGAGACGGGATAGCTCTCGCCTACGAGGTCTACGAAAACGCGGGACCCTCGATTGTTTTCGTGCCGACCTGGGCTTTGTTCCACTCCCGGTTGTGGAAGCTCCAAATCCCATACCTCTCTAGACACTTTCGAGTTGTGGCCTACGACCCGCGGGGAAACGGAAGGTCCGATCGCCCGCATGATCTTGCTGCCTATTCGTGGGAGGAATATGTTGACGACATCTTCGGGGTGATGGATGCCACCGGCACTGATCGGGCGGTGCTGGTCGGACTCTCGATGAGCGGCTACTGGTCAGTCTTGGCGGCCGCCGCCCATCCCGAGCGTATTCAGGGGTTAGTGCTCATTGGACCGAGGTCAGGGCTAGGAATCGCGCATCCCGAGCGGCAGCTCTACTCCTACACGGAACCGCTGGGAACTACGGAAGGGTGGGCAAAGCAGAACGTCCATTTCATTCGCGCTCACTACCGGGACTACGTCGAGTTCTTTGTCAACCAGATCTTCAGCGAACCACATTCAACCAAGGCGATTGAGGATGGTGTCGAGTGGGCGCTGGAGACCGATGCCGAGACCCTCATCGCCACCGACAGTGCCAACGTCGACCTGGAGGACATCCGCGATCTGTTCCGGGGTATTTCTTGCCCCGTGCTCATCATCCATGGCGACGAAGACCGCCTCATCCCTCTCCAATCGAGCCAGGAGCTAGCGGACTTGACCGATGCCACCTTGTTCACACTCAAGGGGGCGGGCCACGCTCCCAACGTTCGCGATCCCGTCAAAGTGAACCTCTTGATCAAGGATTTCGTCGACGGGCTGGGAGTGGCGGCATGAGAGCTCGACCTCCCGACCACAGCGGCTACGTTGAGCGGGACGGCGTCCGCGTCGCCTACGAGGTCCACGGCGAGGGCGAGCGGACGATCCTTCTTGTGCCGCCCTCGCCCATCAGCCATTCGCGGTGCTGGAAGGGTCAAGTGCACCACCTCGCCCGGCATTTCCGGGTGGTGACGATGGACGGGAGAGGCAACGGCCTTTCCGATCGACCCCGCACGGATGGGGCCCATCTGCCAACCGAGAGCTCGGCCGACATCATCGCCGTCCTCGAGCAAGTGGGCGCGACTCAGTCGGTGCTGGTTGCTCACTGCCATGCCAGCTACTGGGCCTTCATGGCGGCGGCCGCGAATCCCGACCTGATTTCAGGCCTCGTGGCCATCGCCCCCGGGATTCCGGCACTCGGGGATCGAAATCCCAATTGGATCGAGGTCGCAAGGCATTGGGACGAGGAACCGGACGAGCCTGAAGGCTGGCTGATGTGCAATCCGGCCTACTGGCGAAGGGGCGGATACGAGAATTGGATCCGCTTCTTTTTCACCACCCTGGGGGTGGAACCGCATTCGACCAAGCCAGTCGAAGACATGGTGGAGTGGGCGCTCGAGACGGACCCGGAATCGATGATCCAAGCCGACGACGAGGAGGCGCCCGAGGCATCAACTGAGAAGTCGGAGGAACTCTGCCGGTCGGTGCGGTGCCCGGTATTGGTCTTGCATGGCTCCGAGGACCGCTGCCAAATGCCCACACGTGGTCAGCGGGTGGCAGAACTGACCGGTGGACA
>JAICGW010000156.1 GCA_025922945.1 Acidimicrobiia bacterium
GGATCTCTCCCGCTGAGGCGAGTTCACAAAGGCGGGCGGCCACATTCACGGCCATCCCGAAGAAGTCGCGGCCTTCGGCCACCGGGGTTCCCGTATTGAGTCCGATCCGGATCGAGATTCCGCGCTGGTTCAGCTCCCGCTGAAGTGAGACCGAAAATCTGAGCGCATCGTGGGGTGAGGTGAACGCCAGCATGAAGCCATCACCGGTGTGCTTCACCTCGCGACCGCCATGAGTGTCGAGGAGACTGCGGACGAGCCGATCGTGGTCCCGAAGGATCTGAACGGCCGCCTCGTCACCGAGGGTGTCGAGCAAGGCGGTGGAGCCGACCATGTCGGTGAAGACAATGGTGCGGGTGGCAGGCTCGTCGATCGGCCCGTCGTCGGGATCGGTGAGCCGGCCCAATATTGCCGCCACCTCCGAGCGGTCGACGGGGATGATGCGATTAGCCAACATGCCATGAGACAGGCCGTGGACTTCGTTGACCACCTCCGAATTGGGTGCCTCGACCAGACAATTGGCGACGCCCCGTGGATAGTCGAGCCAATAAGTGAGGAAGCGCACGTTGTATTCGTTCTCGAGAGCCAGGTCCATGGCATGGGCCGCCGCCAGATCGGTCGGAACCGCGCCTTTGGTGTCGTGCTGGTCCATGTAGAGAGGCACGCCGCCAGCCTACGGCACCGCCCACCCCGGGGGTTTTTGCGAACCCTGGGTTCGTAGACGGTCTCTGCCTACCTGTGAGCCCACAGAACGCGAACGAGGACGGTTCGTTCGTAGTCTGATCGACGTGCGCACCAGAGCCATCCGCAACTGGTCGCGGGCCCACACGATTCTCTATCGAGTGACCCGGGGCCGGCTGGGTCGGCGGGCGCGAGGGATGGACTATCTCCTCCTCACCACCACCGGACGTCGCTCCGGCAAAAGGCACACGGTGCCGCTGCTTTACCTTCGTGATGGGCCCAACCAGGCGGTGATCGCCTCCTTCGGCGGCAAGCCCCGTCATCCCGACTGGTATTGGAACCTGAGGAAGGATCCCAATGTCGGTGTGCAAATCGAGGGTGAACACTTCGCCGCCACAGCTCGGGAGGCCGATGCGGAGGAGCGGGCTCGGCTCTGGCCGCGGGCGGTGGCAGTGTGGCCCGACTACGCCGAATACCAGAAACGGACCGACCGCCGGATCGCGGTCGTGATCTTGGAGCGAACGCCACCGCCCTGAGGCCGATACCCGTAGGTTGACAGCGGTAAGTGAACGCTGATAAGTTGTCGGCGTTAACTTTGGCCACTCGATAGACCAGGAGGGATTGTGGGACGGCTCGGTAGCTTTTTGGTGCGGCGGCGAAGGCTGGTCTTGGTGCTGGCGGTGGTCGGGCTCATCGCCGCAGGGGTCTTGGGCAGCGGTGTCGCCGGACGACTCTCCAACGGCGGTTTCGAAAACCCCGAGGCCGAGTCGTTCATCGCCTCTCAACTCCTGGCCGACGAGTTCTCGGTCTCGCCGCCCGACATCCTCATCGTCGCCAGCGCTCCGGGGTCGGTCGACGATCCCGCCGTCGCCTCGGCGGGTGTTGCTCTGGGCGGGGCATTGGCGGCCGAAGAGGGCGTGGCCTCGGTCAGCTCCTACTGGACTTTGGGTTCGCCGCCACCACTCCGTAGCGCCGACGGCACCAGGGCCTTGGTGTTTGCCAGCCTCGATGGCACCCAGGACGAGATGCTGGAACGCTCCGCCCAGATCGCAGAGGAATATCGAGGCGAGTTCCAGGGGCTCCAGGTGGCGGTTGGCGGCGAGGGTGCCGTGTTCGCCGAGGTCAACGAGGTGATCGAAGCGGATCTGGTCAAGGCGGAGTCGATCGCCTTTCCCATCACTCTGATCCTCCTCATCGTGGTTTTCGGCTCGGTGGTTTCGGCCCTTCTGCCTCTGGGAGTAGGCGTGGTGGCGATCGTCGGCACCTTCCTCGTTCTCGATCTCCTCGCCCGCGTCACCGAGGTCTCGATTTTTGCCCTCAACCTCACCACCGCCCTCGGCCTCGGCTTGGCCATCGACTATGCCCTCTTTGTCGTCTCGCGTTTCCGCGAGGAACTGGCTGCCGGCCACCAGACCGGCGAGGCGGTGGAGCGCACGGTTGCGAGCGCCGGTCGCACGGTCTTATTCAGCGCCGGGACGGTGATGGTCTCGCTGGCGGCGATGCTGGTCTTTCCTCTCGCCTTCCTGCGCTCGTTCGGCTACGCCGGAATCGCGGTGGTGGCCCTGGCGGCTGTGGGAGCCATCATCGTCTTGCCAGCCTTGCTAGCCGTGCTCGGCCCGCGGGTGGAGAAATGGCGGGTCCGCCGTCTCCGTCCGACCACGGGCGAAGGAACCTGGCACCGGGTAGCGATGGCAGTGATGAAGCGGCCGATCCCCATCGCCACCATCGCCATCGCCCTGCTGGTCTTCTTGGGACTGCCGTTTCTGCAGGCCGAGTTCGGGTCGGCGGACGATCGCATCCTTCCCCCCGACTCAGTCGCTCGTGAAGTGGGCGACCTCCTCCGCACTGAGTTCACGGGCTTCGACTCGGCCCCGATCGACGTCGTCGCCCTCGGCTTGAGCGACACCGATTCCATAGGCTCGTTGTCGGCTGACCTCTCGACTCTGGAGGGAGTCTCACGAGTTGACGGCCTGGCCGGAACCTATGTCGACGGGGCTCAGGTGCTCCCGCCTGGAATCGCCAATCTTCGGTTCGGATCCGAAGCCGGCACCTATCTCCAGGCCATCCCTGCGGTCGATCCGCAGTCGACTGCTGCCGAGGAATTGGTGAGAGAGATCAGATCCTTTGACGCACCGGTCGAGTTAGCTCTCACCGGACCCAGTGCGGCGCTGGTCGATAGCAAAGAGGCGATCACCTCGCGGCTGCCGCTGGCGCTGGGGATCATCGGCGGAGTCACGTTCGTGGTGCTGTTCTTGATGTTCGGCTCGGTGCTGGTGCCAGCCAAGGCGGTGGTCCTCAACCTGTTATCGCTTTCGGCCACTTTCGGGTCGATGGTGTGGATTTTCCAGCAGGGCAACCTCTCCGAGTTCCTGGGCTTCACCTCGATGGGCCACATCGATCTCACGATGCCCATCCTTATGTTCTGCATCGCCTTCGGGCTCTCGATGGATTACGAGGTCTTCCTCCTTTCCCGCATCAAGGAGGAATACGACCACACCGGCGACAACGTGCGCTCGGTAGCTACCGGTTTGGAGCGGACCGGGCGCGTGGTCACCTCTGCTGCGCTCTTGATCGCCGTGGTGATGGTGGCCTTTGCCCTTTCCGGAGTGACGCTGATGAAGATGTTCGGGATCGGGATGACGCTGGCGGTGCTGGTCGACGCCTTCGTGGTGCGGGCGACGTTGGTGCCCGCCTTCATGCGTCTCGCCGGCCGGGCCAATTGGTGGGCGCCGCGCTTTCTTCGCCGGATCCACGAGCGCTTCGGGTTCAGTGAGACTCCCGTCGCCCGTCCGGTTCCTGTCGAGGAGTTGGTGTGAGCAGCCGGGTCCGGCTGCGCAAGGGTGAGGGAGAGCAGCTTCGGCGCGAGATCCTCGACGCCACTCGTGACCTATTGGCCGATCTGGGTTCGATGGATCTCGTCTCCATCCGGAGCATCGCCCACCGGGTGGGGGTGAGCTCGCCATCGATCTACCTCCATTTCCGCGACAAGGAGCA
>JAICGW010000157.1 GCA_025922945.1 Acidimicrobiia bacterium
CGCAGCCGTCCCCAGCACCGGTTCTCTGTGTCGATAGACCGAAGGCTCTCCCATACTGGAAGTTCCATCAAATGACCCACCCCAGCGGACAAAGACCGCATCCCCACCTGCGGACGGATCGCTGGATCGTCCTGTTTCTGGCGGGGCCTGTGATTTGGTACGTCTTTTTCTGGGTGGTCTATTTGATGGCGGAGGCGGCCTGCGTCTCGACGCTGGCCTTCACCGAGACCGCCGGCCTTCCCACCGTCTCCTTGCTCACCATCGCGTTGACGCTCATCACCGCAGTACCGGTGGTCTGGTTCATGGTCCGCGCCTTCCGCGCCTTCCGTCTCTCCGACAGCAACTCGCCTCATCACGCACTTGTGAAAGCGGGAGGGATCCTCGGCATCTCGTTCTTTGTCGCCACGGTCTTCGTCGGGTTGCCAGCTCTCTTCTTCCGGCCGTGCTGATTTCGAGGCGGTCCCTACTCATCGCCTTGGCGGTGATGGCGATGGCGCTTTTGTCGCCGCTCGAGGAGATGGCTCATGCGCTCGCCTCGGCTCACATGGTTCAACACCTACTGCTGATCCTCGTCGCCGCACCGTTGCTGTCGAAAGCGATCCGGTTCACCCTTCCCAAATGGGTCTCACCTCCCCTGGCCTGGCTCTTGCACACCGCCACCATCTGGTTCTGGCATGCCGCTGGTCCCTACAACGCGGCAGTGGTCAACCCGCTCCTCCACGGACTCGAACACCTCAGCTTCCTGGGAACGGCGGTCGTCTTCTGGCGGGTGGCAGGCATCGGCCGACAACCGGAAGGGATCGGAGTGCTCCTCGTCTTCGCCCTGGCACTGCAAAGCGTGTTCCTCGCCCTCCTCCTCACCTTTGCCGACACCCCGTGGTATTGGGTCTACTCGGCGACCACCCGTGCCTATGGCCTCGATCCCCTTGCTGACCAGCAGCTGGCGGGAGTGATCATGTGGGTGCCGGCGGGCTTGGTCTACACCGGCATCGGGTTGAAGCTCCTTCTGACCTGGATCCGCCAACACGACCCGACGCCGGAGCTGTCGAGCTCACCCACTCTTTAGAAAAGTCGCCACCTCGCCGCCGACGAGTTGGGGCTCGTCCCACCACGGCATGTGTCCGAGACCGTCGAATACCTTGAGCTCACCCTGAGGAAGTTGATCCACAAACCTCTGCCAGATACTGGCGTCTCCGGTGGGATCGGCAGTGCCAAAGATCATGAGGATCGGGGCCTTGATCTCAGCCAGGTCGCCGTCGTCGAAGGTGAGTCCGGGTTTGAACCCGTCCTTTCCCAACAAGGCCCGGATCATGTTCCGTTCGCTGCCCAAAGATGATGACTCGTTGGAAAGCGAGAGCCGCCAGGGGAGGAAGTCGTCCATCTTCCCGGCGTCGACGCTGGGACCGTGGCCGATGGCCCGGAGCTGGGAGACCAACATGCTCTGGCGCATCGGGAGTGTGACCATGAGTTTTCCGAGCGGCGAGGCCAGGAGCTTGACAAACCTCGGTACCGGGATTTCCCGGTTGGGGGATCCACCGAGAAGCACGATGCGATCAACTCGATCGGGTTCGATCTGGGCCAAGCGCAGAGCCCAGAGGTTGCCTATCGATGCCCCGACAAGGCTTACCCGGTCGAGGTCAAGGGCGTCGAGGACGCCTCGAAGTATGTCCGTCACCAGCGTCTTGAACTCGTAGCGGGAATAGTCGACTTCGGAGCTGAGGCCCCAGCCGGGGCGGTCGATCATCAGGCAGCGCAACCCGGACAGCTGCTGCACCAATGGCGCCCAATAGGCACCCGTTCCTCCGGTCCCGCCGATGAAGACCAGGGGGCTTCCTGATCCCGCCTCTACCACCCGCAACCGCACCGGCGGCTGCTCCAGTTGGATGAAGCGTTCGCTGGGCTGCTGCCCAAACCGATTCCACAACCGCTGCTCCGCTGCTTGATACGACATGCCCGGATCGTCGCGAACCCCGCCCGCCCTGTCTAGAACAAAAAATGGACTCGCCTTGCGAGGCGACAGGCGCGACACTCCTCGGGTGCGCACCTATGGCCAGTACTGCCCGATCGCCCGCGCCTCCGAAGTGCTGGCCGAGCGCTGGACGCCGATCATCGTCCGCGATCTTCTCAACGGCGCCACCACCTTCACCGAGCTGGCTGAAGGAGCGCCCGGGCTCTCCCGGACCCTGCTGACTTCTCGCCTTCGCGACCTGGAGAGGGTGGGTGTGGTGACCAAGTCACCGGTGGCGGGAGGGAAGAAGTACAGCTATGGGCTGAGCGAGGCGGGCCGGGGTCTGGCCGAGGTGCTGCTGGCGATGGGGAAATGGGGCGAGCAGTGGATGGAGCTCGCCCCTCAGCACCTCGATGCCGGGGTGGTGCTCAATTCCTGGGTGAGGATGTATCTGGCGCACGACCGTTTGCCCAAGCGCCGAGTGGTGGCGCGCTTCGACATCCCCGAGATGACGAAGAAGGGCAACCAGCTTTGGGTCATTTTCCATGGCGCCGACAGCGAGGTCTGTCGCTCCGATCCCGGCTACCCCGAAGACCTGGTGGTCACAGTGCAAGCCCGGGCGCTAGCCGAGTGGCACTTGGGGCGAATCGAATGGGCCCAGGCTTTGAAGACAAAGCGAATCCAAGTCGCCGGACCCCGAACGCTGGCGAAGGCTTTGCCCACCTGGAATCTCCGCTCCGGCTGGTCACGAGTCGAACTGACTCGGCGCAGCGGCGCCACGGTCTAAGGGTCCGGTACCAGGCCAACAAAAAGAAGTGAGACTCAGACGAAGCGGCGGTTGAGGACGGCTGCTGCCTCGACAAGGGCGTCATGGTCGAGGCTCAATGGCTCGACGTTTCGAAGCTCGAGGTTGGAAGTCGCCCACACGCCGTGGCTCCCCCAACGGGGATCGTGATAGGACCACCAGCGGATACCGCCGAATTGTTGCTGCTGAAAAATCGCCAGTGCCCAGGACTGGGTCACCCCGCGATCCCGCGTCACCACCTGGGATGGTCGCAGACCGAGCGTCACTAGACGTGAGGCGTCGTCGAGATCGCAGATCTCGATCGCTGGATCGAGGTCAAACGTGGCGATGGCCTGGACACTTCCCGAAAGGCTCGGTGAGCCCCGCAACATGTTCTTATCCCAGATCGGCTTAAAGAAGAAGGCCTCGGCACAGGCACCGCCGGGCCCATCGGAGAGATAGAGCGCCAGGTAGTGCTCGGGGTTATCGATCCGCCCGGCCCCGCCGCCGGGGACAAAGGCGGGATGGCCGGGCTGGCCCCGACGGGCCTCACGCAACCAGGGAAAGACTCGATAAAGCGTTACCACCGCGCTTCTCAGGCATAGGCGCCCTGGGCGAGGGCGTCGATAGCCTCGATCACGGGGCCCGAACCGCGCAGTGCCAATACGTCAACGGGTCGGCCACCGAGGTGGGGGTTGACCGCGATCAGCCAGGCGCCGGCCTCCTCGGGCCAAAGCACCTGCAGCAGA
>JAICGW010000158.1 GCA_025922945.1 Acidimicrobiia bacterium
CGATCGAGGCCGGGTGGATTCAGGCCCAAATAGAGGAATCCGCCTACGCCGAGGCGCGACGCCAGGAGTCAGGCGATTCGGTGGTGGTCGGGGTCAATCGTTTTAGTGACGGTGAGGAGCAGCCGGTACCAGTGCTGGCGGTCGACCCGGCGCTTGAGGTCGACCAGGTGCGGCGGTTGGAGGTGCATCGGCAAAGCCGGGACGATGGTGAGATCGAGAAGCTACTGAAGTCAATCGGCGAAGCCGCCGCAGGCGGGAGCAATTTGCTTTACCCCTTGAAGGATGCCCTGGCGGCAGGGGCCACCGTTGGCGAATGCTCGGACGCGCTGCGGGCGGTCTTCGGAACTCATCGCCCCTGATGCCCGCAGAGCCACTTCGCTTTTTGATCATTGGCGCCGGACCCGCCGGCACTGCGGCCGCCACGAACGCCGCCGCCCTCGGCGCCAAAGTGACTCTGGTGGAAAGCAGCGTGGTAGGTGGGGCGGCGCACCTCTGGGACTGCATTCCTTCGAAGACCATGACGGCGACCGCGGTTCGCATCGACTCCATGCGCAACGCTCCTCGTCTGGGCTTGGTGGCCGCTCCCGGGAGCGTCGATTCGGCCCAGCTTGCCAACCGGATCACGACCATTGCCGGGGACATCAACCGGAGCTGGGAAGGCCTCCTCAAATCGCAAGGTGTCGACATTGTCACCGGGAAGGCGAAGTTGGCCGGGGTCAACGAAGCAGTGGTCGACAACACGCTTCGCCTCCGCTTCGACCGTTGCCTGCTCTCAACCGGTTCCGATCCCCGGGTGCCCGAATGGGCGCCGGTGGATGGCAAACGAGTCTTAACCACTCGTGACGTTTACGACCTTCCTGAGGTCCCCGAGAGGTTGGTGGTGATCGGTTCGGGAGTAACCGGCGTCGAGTTCGTTCACATCTTTGAGTCGCTCGGATCGGAAGTGAGCCTGGTGGTGAGCCGCCAGCAGATCCTTCCCCACCGCGATCCCGAAGTGGCAGCGGTGTTGGAGGAGAATTTCCTCGAACGCGGGGTCCGGCTCGTGCTCGGGGCGCGGGCGGTGGGGATCGAGGCTTCCGCTGAGGGCGTGAAGGTTCGTTGCGACGATGGCCGGGTGGTGGAGGGCACCCATGCACTTTTGGCGATCGGATCGATTCCCAACACCGCCGGTTTGGGGCTCGAGCAAGTCGGCATTGATACCGACGGCGGCTTCATCAAGGTCGACGAGAACCAGCGGACAGTGGTTCCCCATATCTACGCGGCAGGGGACTGCACCGGCCAGATGCTTTTGTCGTCGGTGGCGGCTATGCAGGGCCGGAAGATCGCGCGGCATGCCCTGGGGTTGCCGGTCATCCCGATCGACTATTCGAAAGTGTCGCAGGCCATATTCACCGAGCCCGAGATCGCCTCGGTGGGATTGGAGGAGGCGGATGCGGCCGCCCAGGGCCGGAAGGTCCGGACGACGAAGGTGCCGTTCGCCGCCAACGCCCGGGCGGTGTTGCAGGGAAATCCCGGTGGTTTCGTCAAGGTCATGTCCGATCCCGCCACGGGGGTCATCCTGGGGGGAAGCATCGTCGGCCACCGGGCCTCGGAGCTGATTGGAATCCTTGCCCTGGCGGTCAAGGCGCGAGTGACGGTCAGTGTTCTGGTCGAGACGTTGATGGTCCACCCCTCGCTCTCCGAAGCCTTGAGCGACGCTGCCGAGTAGAGCTACTGATAGCTCACGTAGACAGGAACGGGGTCGAGGGCTAACACCTCGGCGGGGGTGGCGCCGCCGCGGGGGGTGTCCTCGTCGTAGAAGTTCTTCCAGCCCCAGCTGATCCCGCTTCCCTCGGTGCCGGGGAGCAGCGCATTCCAGGTCTCGTATTTGGTATGAAGTGGACCTTGGCCATCCATCTGGATCACCGTCGCCAGTTCGGGATGGACCTGCACCAGTTCTCTGTCTTCGATCATGTCGAGACGGAATTGATGGAGGAGGAAGAACTTCTGGGGGAGGTTGTTCTCGCGTACAACCGCGGCGAGCCAATCGCTCACCTGGTTCACCTCGGTCG
Source organism: Acidimicrobiia bacterium (assembly GCA_025922945.1). Classification (GTDB taxonomy): domain Bacteria; phylum Actinomycetota; class Acidimicrobiia; order Spongiisociales; family ZC4RG35; genus JACCTH01. The sequence continues at coordinate 2,052 of JAICGW010000158.1, forward strand.
CCTCCACCGAACCGATCTGACGGAGATGAACCTGATCGGGTTCGAGTCGCCACTCGGGGTCGAGAGCCAATCCCACGTGGGGCAGGCGCAGGAACTCCTCATAAAGCTTCGCTTGGGTGAGGAAGTCGGTGCGACCGGGCTGGAGGTCGAGAATGACGTACACCCCCTGGGAGGCAGCGACCTCGATCCAGGGTCGGAGGATGTCCGGCGTCATTTCTTCGGAGTAGTTGCCATCGGCGGTGGGGCCGGCCGAGGCGACGGTGGCGATGATTTCAAAGGCATGAAGGATCGGTGTGCCGTCGGCGTCGTAGCCGATCGCGATCTCCTTGGCGCGGGCCACGGCCTCCTCTGGTCCCTGTTCCCCAAGGACGCCGAGAGCCGACGTGGTGGGGTTGCCATAGAGGGCGATCAGACGCCGTCCCGGGAACATGGTCAAGCCGCCTCCGGGTATCTCGGGGGCCTCGAGTAGGGCGGCTCGTTGCCACTCGGCCGTCTCCGGATCGAACCCGCCCGCCATGAAGAGCGTGGCCGGTGCTCTGGTCCGAATCGCCGCCATCAACTCGCGATCGCCCAGGACATTGGCCGGATCGGCCAGCAGCACTTCCTCGCCGCGGCTGGCGGCAATGGCGGTCACCGGCGCCGCCAGGTCGGGACGGGTGGCGTCAGCCAGCCAGACCGCGCCGGGGGATGGCAAAGGCGCCGGCGTTGACCCGGCTGCTGCCTCAACGACAGTGAGGGACTCCGTTTCGGTCCCGGCCGGGATCCCGGCGGGAAGGAGGTCGCCGATCACGGTGATGGAAACTGGTGCCAGCCGGTCGAATTCTTCGGTGAGATCGTCTGGCATTGCCATGATGAGTAGGGCGGCGTTGTGATCGGCGGCGAAACGGCCTGCCACTTCCAGCTCCTCTGGACGGCCGCTGGTGACGACGAGTTCGTCGGCGCAGTCGAGGGTGGCGTTGGAAATGGCGAGGGAGAGCTTGACCGGATCGGTGCTGGTGAAGACTTGCTGGGTGGGTTCGAGGCGACACTCTCGAGCGGTGGTCGAGGGGGGCGCGGTCGTCGTCGTTGGCCGAGATGGGACGATCGAGGTTGGGCTCGATACGGGCGCTACCGCGCAAGCCCCGACGACCAACGCGATTCCGATCGTTCTCTGGGCTCCTATCCGCGCTGAGCGCGGCTGCGAACCCTGGGTTCGCAAAAAGCTAACGGATGACCGCCAGGACGGCGCCCAGGGCGACGGTGTCGCCGGCCTGGATGCGGAGGTCGACCACCTCGCCCGCGGCCGGGGA
>JAICGW010000159.1 GCA_025922945.1 Acidimicrobiia bacterium
ACGGACGCCCGAGTGCGCCAACCTGATCATGGACAATCTCGAAGCCTGGGCTGCCTGGTACGAGGCGAACGGCTGACCGACCCAGTCGAGCCGGCGGGAGCTGCTCGCTCGGCCTACCTGGGCTTTCAGTAGCGGGGGCGGGATTTGAACCCGCGACCTTCGGGTTATGAGCCCGACGAGCTACCAGACTGCTCCACCCCGCGGTGTATCGACATTTTAGGGCATTCGATCGGCTATCGACAAGGCTGTTGACGGCATCGGGCAAGGGACTGAGGTCACTCGTCCCCGTCGATGCGGCGTTGCCGGCGGGTGACCAGCCGGTCATATGCCTCGGCGATGAGAGGCAGCACGGTGTCGCGGACGGTCGCTTCGCTCGGGTTGATGATCGATATCCAGTTCTGCTTGGCATAGATGGGGTGCGGCAGGAGCTGATCGACAGCTGTGTGGTCGGGCTCGGAGATCGAGCCGACCAAGCGCTGGAACGCCTCCCGCCCGACCCCAACGTTGACCCGGAAGAAACCGGGCCGCGAGAGGTTCGAAGCCTCGTCGAAGTCATCGTTCCAGACGATGGTGGCGAAATTGGGCCAGTGCTTTTCGGAGTCGAGGGAGAAGAAGGCTCCGCCCTCGATGGTCACGATGTCGGCGTCTGGCCAGTTCTGCCGGATCACCTCGATCATCGCTTCGTGGTCTGGCCCGGTCTCGGCAATCCCGTCGCTCATGAATCCCCCGCTCGGGACATGACGTGCCTCATGGCCAGGCCACCGTATCCACTCACCGGGTCTAGGAATGGCAGCGGTGGTCCTTAGGACGGGTCTGGCAGACGCCGATGATCACGCTGTGACCGTGGATCCTTCGCGTCGCAGTCCTTCTGGGGTCTGGCTGGCCGGTGCCTCGCTGGCCGGGCTGCTCGCCCTCGGAGCACTTGTTGGCGCCATGGCGCACCAGCGCTCGGTTGATCGTCCCGTCGGCGAGGGTGAGCTGTTCGTTGCCGACGCCGCTCAGGCCCGAGCCGAGCTCGAATCGAATCCAGACGATGCCGAAATGGCCGTGCGCCGGATACGCAACCTCCTCGCCATCGAGGCCGTCGCGCTGGTCGGAAGCGACGGAGTGATCGAGGCTTCCAGCTCTCCCAGCCAGGTGGGATCCCAGCTTCAGAACGGTCTCCTCTTGTACGGGCAGAGCAGCGGCTTCTTCGCCGCGGTGGCCACCTCGATCGACCACGAGATCCTGATCGACGGCGTGAGCGAGTGGGAGGACGGCGAGATCCTCTACCACGTGATGCAACCGCTTGATGGTGGCGAGGGCCTGCTCCTCTATTACGACGTCTCTGAGCTGTTGGCGCGCCGGGCTCGCGAGCGGGGCATCCAGCCCCTCACGATGCAGCTGGTGGGCGTCGGGTCCTTCTTCGTCATCGCCGGCATCCTGCTCCTGATCGCCCGCTCGGCGGTGGCTCGTCGCATTCGGGAGATGGTGATCGAGTCTGAATTCCTCCGCCAGCAGTCAGCCGAATTGGAGGAACACAACCGACAGTTGGCCGCCGCCCGGTCCGAGGCCGAGCGAGCATTGGCTCTGGCCGAGGAGAAGAACCGGATACGGGCCGAGTTCGTGCTCATGATCAATCACGAGTTGCGCACCCCACTCACCAGCCTCGTCACCGGGGCCGAGCTTCTCAGTCAGTTCGGGCTCCCTGAGGCCGATCGAGTCCAGCTCCTCTCCCACATGGTCGCCGATGGAAAGCGCCTCCAGGAGATGATCGCCCAGATGCTGACGGTGGCTCGGATCGAGAACCGGGGACTCAATTTCACCTTGCGCGACGTCCCCTTCGCCGAGGTGCTGGCCGACCTGTCGGAGAAGCATCCTCGTCTTCGCATTCAGCCGCGACCGGGCGGGATCGATCCTCGTTCGGTATATGTCCGGACCGACCCCATGACCCTGTCCCAGCTCGTCGCCTCCCTGGCCGACAATGCCCTTTCTCACGGGGCCACCCGCGTCGATCTGGTTTGGCAGGATTCCCTTCCCTTCCGAGCGATGCACGAGGTCGGTCAAAGGCCAGAGCCCGCTCTCTTTCTGCTCGTGATTGACGACGGCCCTGGTATCGACCCCACCTTCCTCCCCCGCGCCTTCGAAAAGTTCGAGAAGCACAGCCATAGCGCCGGGACCGGCCTCGGTCTCTACATCGCCCGGATGATGGTCGACGCCCTGGCGGGGTCGCTGTCGGTCCACAGCTCCCATCACGGGACGACGATGGCGATCGGAGTACCGCTTGGGCGCCGGCTGCTGGTGGAGAGTGCGGCGTGAGAAAACTCGGCCTGGCCGTGGTGGCGGCCCTGGTTCTGGCCTGTGGGGCTCGGGTCGAAGCCGAACGGGGGACTATGGAAGTCAAGCTCGACGAGTTCTATATCGAACCGGCCTCATCGCTCGTCGGGGCCGGGTCGATCGACCTCGAGCTTCGGAACGAGGGAGAGATCCCTCACACTCTGGTGGTGGCCACCAACGACGGCACCGTTCTGGCGGCTTCCGATGCGGTTCAGCCCCAAGCTCAGCAGATCTTGACCGTGCGGCTCCAGCCCGGCACCTACCAACTCACCTGTCGCATCGTCTTCCGCGGCGACGACGGCCTCCTGGTCGATCACTATCAGGAGGGGATGGGGACGGTTCTCACGGTCGAGCCCTAAAGCGCTCCGTTCTCTGGGCTCGAATCCGCGCTGAGCGCGGCTGCGAACCCTGGGTTCGCCAATTAGGCGAGGGTGGGAGTGGCGCGGGCCTCGGCGCCGCCCCCGCTCAGCGCCAGGGCTTGCTCGATGAGGTCGGCGGCGGCGTCGACCAGTCGCTGATACTCGGCGAGGTCGCCGGCCCGCAGGGCTTGATCGGCCTCGGCCAGGGCATCGTTGGCTTGTTGGAGCAACTCCGCCACATCGGTGGGAGGCGGCTCGTCGCCGATGTCGCCCGCGTCCTCGCCAAAGATGGCCGCCAGCGCCCCTCCGAGGGTGGTCGACCATTCGATCCGGTCCTCGAACAGGACGATTACCCGTTCGAACTCTGGGATGCCTCCCCCAGTCGCCTCGAGAAATATCGACTGGGCATAGAGCAGCGAATCGCCGATCGGAAGCACCAGAACATCGCCTTGTAGCACGCGCGATCCGCGGCTTCGCCAGAGACTGAACTGAGCGGAGATATTGGGGTCGGACTCGATTCGCAACCCCACCTGCTCGATCCCTGTCACCTGGGATCCCGACGCCATCCGATAGTCGATCAGCCTTCCGTAATCGGTGGGGTCGCTGCCCACCAACAGGAAGCTCACCAGATTGG
>JAICGW010000160.1 GCA_025922945.1 Acidimicrobiia bacterium
AGTGAGGTGGCGGAAGTCCGTCTCGAGATGCGGGTGGGAGCGGGCGAGCGTGACAATGCGGTTGCGGCGCTGCTCGCGGCCCATCCTTACGAAGAGCCCGCCTTCGACATCTACGAGACTTCGGCCCCGTCGATGATTGGACGGGTGGGGGTGATGGACGGTTCACTGGCTGACCTTGTAGAGATGCTTCGACGCGAGGTTGGTCCGGAGATCCGGTCGGCGGGCCGGGATCGGCAGCTGCGACGTGCAGCGGTGCTTCCCGGGTCGGGCGGGTCCTTCGTCGGGGAGGCTCGGAGTCGTGGAGCCGACGTGCTCATAACCGGCGACGTCAGCCACCATCAAATGCGGCAGGCATTGGACCTCGACCTGGGGGTGATCGACATCGGTCACGCCCCGAGCGAGCGACCGGGCGTGGCGGCCTTGGCCGAGGCCGCAACCAAGATCGGGCCCGAATTGGTCGAGGTCGACGTGGACCCGACGCCCTGGAGATCTGGGTGACGCTCGACGGCGGCCTTGCCGATCTCCTCGACCTCCAGGACGTCGATCTGGCGATCGATCGCCTTCTCCATCAGCGCCAAACCCTGCCCGTGCTGGCGGAATATCAGAACCAGTCGGGTGAGCGTGATCGGCTGGCGGCGGTGATCGCAGAAAAACGTGGTGAATTGCGCGGCCTGGAGCTCGATCTTGACAAGGCGGAAGGCGAGCTGGACATCCTCGAAACCAAGCTCAAAGAGAGCGAGACCCGGCTCTTCGCCGGGGGGATGAATGCCCGGGAGACCGAGCAAAAGCGGCTCGAGGTGCAGGCATTGCGCGGACAGCAGGCAACGATGGAATCGCGAGTGCTCGAGTTGATCGAAGTCGTCGACCCGTTGCGGAGTGACCTTGAAAAACTGGAAGAGGAGCTGGCTTCGAGAAACGAACGGGTCGGCCTTCTCGAAAACGAGATCTCGATGGCGTGGGCGGAAATCGACGCCCAGATCGCTCGCCGCGAGGCCACGAAAAACGAGCTGGCACAACCGATCCCGCCTGATCTGATGATCCTTTACGAACAGCTCCGTCGCTCCAAGGAGGGCGTGGCTGTAGGCCGACTGGTCAATGGGACCTGCGGCGGGTGTCATCTGGCGTTGTCGATTCCCGAACAGCAGGAGGCCTCGGAGTGGGAACCGCCGCGCTGTCTCCATTGCATGCGGATCCTGGTTCTCTAGGGATGGCCGGCATTTGGGTTCTTTACACGGACGGTGCCTCGCGGGGTAATCCGGGCCCGGCCGCCATCGGAGCCGTGCTTTACAGCTGGGTCGAGGGGGAGCCACTGATCGAGGTTGAGACGATCAGCGAGGCGATCGGGGTAGCTACCAATAATGTCGCCGAGTATCAGGCGGTCGTGGCTGGCCTCCGGATGGCGAAACGCCATGACCCGGACCAGCTCTGGGTGCGGGCCGACAGCCAGCTCCTGATCCGCCAGTTGGAAGGACGCTGGCGGGTGCGGAATCGAGGGCTGATTGAGCTCCATCGAATGGCCCGAGAACTGCTCGACGAGATCCCCCACAAGTTGCAGCACGTACCGCGTGAGGACAACTCGGTCGCCGACATGCTGGCGAATCGCGCTCTCGACTGATCCATGCTGTTCTGGCATGTGGGCGGGGCGATCTTCCTGTTTCGGTGGATCTTTCGGGATCCCAAAGTCGATGTCCGCCTCCTCGCCCTGGGAGCGGTTTTGCCCGACGTCATCGATGGCCTGCTGGGTCTGGTGATCGGGGCTCCAACCACTCAACGGGTTGGCCACTCACTGGTAGTTCCTTCCCTGGCTGCGGTATTGGTGCTGTTGGCTACCCGTCGGGGACGGAGGCGCCGGATGCTGATGACCGTCGTGGTGGCGTGGCTCTTTCACCTGGTGCTCGACGGCGTCTGGCTCCGGGAGGAGGTGTTCCTCTGGCCTTTCTTTGGTTGGCAACTCGGCGCACCGCCGGCCGGCACGATCTGGGAGCGAGCGGCCGAGCCCTGGCGCTGGCTCAAGGAAGCCCTTGGCCTGGCGTACCTATGGAGCCTCCTGCGAACCCAGGGTTCGTAGATAGGCGGTACCTATCTCCCAGCCCACAGAACGAGCGACTCCCTGACTACGGTCGCGTGGTGGACCTGGCGCTCAGCCCCACCACTCCCGGTCTCGGCGTTTCCGAACTCGCCGACCTTTGCTCCTATGCCGAGGATCTCGGCTACCGCCACGCCTGGCTGGCGGAGGTGGCCGGACCCGACGCCTTCGTCCTCGCCGCTGCCATCGCCGGCCGAACCGAGATGATGGAACTCGGCGTGGCAGTGGTTCCCGCCTACACCAGAACACCGGCCGCGCTGGCGACGGCCGCCCTCTCGGTCAGTGACCTCCTCGGCGGCCGCCCCTTTCGCCTCGGTATCGGCTCCTCATCCGAGGTCATCGTCACCCAGTGGCACGGCACCCCTCTTGCCCAACCGGTCCAGCGAGTACGAGAGACCGTCCAGGCAACCAAAGCAATACTTAACGGCGTTAACGATTACCAGGGAACTCTGGTCACAACCCGTCGCTTTCGACCAGCGGTGCAGGGCGACGGTCCGATCGAGCTCTGGGTAGCGGGCCTGCGTCCGAAGATGCTGGCGGTGGCCGGGGCGGTTGGCGACGGGGTCTGCCTAAACCTGATGCCGCCTCGGGTCGTGCCTGCTCAACTCGCCGCCGTTTCTGCGGGAGCAACCAAGGAGGGGCGTTCGTTGCCGGCGGGTTTTGGGGTCATGGCCCGGCTGCCGGTGTTGGTGACAGACGATCCGGACACGGCCCGGGACTGGTTGCGCGCAACGTTCCTCGGTCCTTACCTGGCCCAGCCCGTGTACAACAACTTCTTGCAATGGATGGGATACCAGGAGGAAGCGCAAGCGATCGCATCCGCCTGGGAAGCAAAGGACCGGGAAGGGGTGCAGGCGGCCATATCCGACTCTCTGGTCGGTGACCTCACATTGATCGGTACGGCCTCCCAGGTGCGCTCGCGCCTCGACGAATACGGAGAAGCGGGAATCACAGTGGCGGCGATTTCGGTGGTCTCGGCCGGACGCTTCGCGGTCGAGCAGACCCTCCGGGCTCTGGCCCCGTGAAAGGATTGGTCTGGCTGCTCCTGCTGGCCTGCAGCAATGCGGTCACCGCAACCAGCGTGGCGACGCCGACCGCCGATATCCCGCCG
>JAICGW010000161.1 GCA_025922945.1 Acidimicrobiia bacterium
ATCGTCGCACCGATGAACGGGCGGGCCCTGATCCGGTAGCGGCGCCGGGCCGCCACCACCGCCAGGTCGATTTCGTCAGATTCCTCGTTTACTCGGTCGACGAGGAGGAAACGAGCCAGGCCCACGGCGCCGGCGATCAGCCAGGCGAGGGAGATCAGCAGCTTTGCCATCGGGGCCACGTTACGGGCCCCGCCGTTGCGATCCCGTATCGCATACCTCCGATGCTTCCGTAACGTGCCACGTCGCACAAACCGAGAGGAGAACATGAAAGTAAAGGTCTTAATCGCGTTCGGCCTGGTGCTGATCGCTGCCTGTGGTCAGGGCGGTGGCGGTGAGCCAGTCAGCGGAACAATCGAGGTCACGGGTCAGGACTACGAGTTTGTCGGAGTGCCCGAGCTGGTGGCTCCGGGGGCCGAGTTCACCTTCACCAATGCCTCTACGGCAGAGGTGCACGAGATGATCGTGATCGGCATCCCCGCTGATGAGACGCGCACCCTCGAAGAGTTGCTCGAGCTCCCCGAGGAAGAAACTGCCGACTTCCCGTTCCAGGGAGTGCTGGTAGCCCTTCCCGGGGAAGACGGCGCGAATCCCGAAGGACCAGGCAGCAGCATCACCATCTCCGAGCCCGGACGATATGCAGTGGTGTGCTTCATCCCCCAGGGCGCCGATCCCGCCGTAGTGGAAGAGGCTATGGCCGGTGGCGGCGAGGGGCCCCCCGATATGGGCGGTGGCACTCCCCATGCCTTCCTGGGGATGGCCGCGGAGTTCACCGTCGAGGGCTAATTACCAACTAGTTGAATATGGAAAGGGAGGACTCAAGTCCTCCCTTTTCCGTTGGGTGGCATACTCGACGCTTGGAGCTCGCCGATCGGATTCGCCAGAAAGACTTCACCCTCTGGGGCGATGCCGCCACTCCCGAGTTGGCGGACCGCATCGGCTGGGTCGACCTTCCATCGACGATGGAGCCCCGCCTCGATGAACTAGAGGAGATCCGCGACCGGGTCATCGCCCAGGGAACCGACGATGTGATCGTTCTCGGCATGGGTGGCTCCTCGCTGGCCCCAGAGGTTTTTGCCGAGACTTTCGGCGTCGCTTCTGAGCATCCCCGGCTGCGGGTGCTCGACTCGACTCATCCCGACCAGGTTCGTCATATCGCCGAGTCGGTCGACCCCAGCCGCTCGGTTTTTCTGGTCGCATCGAAGTCGGGAACCACCCTGGAGACGCTTTCTGGGTTTCGGTTCTTCTGGGAGGCGACGGGTGAAGAGGGAAGTCGGTTCATCGCAATCACCGATCCCGGAACTCCGCTCGCAGAGCTGGCCCACGAACGAGGTTTTCTCGCCGTGGTCCTGGCACCTCCCGACGTTGGTGGGCGGTTCTCGGCATTGACCCCGTTCGGCTTGCTTCCGGCGGCACTGATCGGCGTCGACCCGGGGCGATTGCTCGAAGCCGGAGCGGCCGTCGATTGGGAAGGAGCGGTCGAGATGGGCCAGGAATGGGCCCAGCATGCCCGCGAGGGCCGAGACAAACTGACCTTGCTCACCTCGCCGGCGATCGCAGCCTTCCCAATTTGGCTCGAACAACTGGTGGCGGAGTCTCTCGGCAAAGGCGGGAAGGGAATCGTCCCCCTCGCCTCCGAGCCCGCCCTCGACCGCTATCGCGACGACCGGCTCTTCGTCCAGTACCGACTCGAAGGTCAGCCGGTGGCGGCGGTTCCGGCCGATCAGCCGTCCCTGCGTCGCGAGATAACGAATCGGTATGGCCTCGCCACCGAGATGATGGCTGCCGAGATCGCCACGGCCACGGCAGGGATCGGCCTGGGCGTGCAGCCCTTCAACCAGCCAGATGTCGAATCGGCCAAGGAACGGGCACGCCAGGCCCTGGGTGCCGAGCCCGCCCGCGTTGACCTGGTCGACATCTTTTCACCGGCCTTGGCCGATCAAATCGAAGCTCTCTTGGTGACGATCGGCCCAACCGATTATTTCGCCCTCCAGGCGTTCCTTCCCGCCGAATCGGAAACCAATTCGATCCTGGCCGCCATTCGGCATCGGGTTGGCAATCGCACTGGCAATGCCAGCACCACCGGGTACGGCCCTCGTTTCCTTCATTCCACTGGCCAACTCCACAAGGGGGGTCCCAACACCGGTGTCTTCCTCCAATTGGTCGACAGCCCCATGATTGATCTCGCCATCCCCGAAACCGAAGAGTCCTTTGGGAGGGTGATCGCTGCTCAGGCGCTCGGCGACTATCAAGCCCTGCGGGAACGGGAGAGGCGAGTGCTGCGAATCGACCTAGGTCCCAACCGCCGTCGGGGCCTGCAAACGGTGCTCGACTCGATTGGCTAATTACCTTGACACCAGCCGCGACGGAGCCATAGGGTTAGCGGGTCGTAATGAAATGAGGCCCGCAATGGTGGTGATGACGCTGCCTACAAACATTGCCCTCCCCAAGGGAGTGAATGCACCGCGTCTTCTCGCCTTTACGGTCACTATCCCCGGCGGGAGCGGTTTCTCCCCCAGGCGGCCTCAGTTCCGTTGACCTCCTAGTCCACGATCACCTCCGAGGCCGCCAGCACCCCCCAGCAGGCGGCTTCTTCGTTTGCCAGTCATCGAGAGGAAATCATGGACAAGGTTCTACAAAACGGAAAATGTGTCGGGACAGGACAGCACGACCTGTTCTTCTCCGAGCGAGCCCAAGACCTAGCGGCGGCGCAGGCCATCTGTCACAGTTGCCAGGTCCGGATCGATTGTCTGCAACTGGCGTTGAAAGACGGCCTCGATTGGGGCGTCTGGGGAGGCGTCATCTTCTGGGATGGTCGGGTCTTCCATCGCAAACGGGGAAGGGGACGTCCTGCCCGAGGCGATGGAAAACTTCCGGTCGAAGCCAATCGCGCCGAGCTGCTGGAACTAACCAAGTCCGCCTAGCTTGCAGTTTCTCCCCCCGAAGGGGGGAGTACCGGCGCAGCCGGGGAGGGGGGAAAGCTGCCTCCTCGCTGGAAAACAGGGGGCTACTGGCTGACGGCGAGCCGACGCAGCTTGGCCGGATTGGTCGGATGCCGCATCTTGGCCAGCGCCTTGGTTTCGATCTGCCGGATCCGCTCGCGGGTGACGTTGAAATGGCGACCGACTTCGTCGAGGGTCTTGGGCTCGTCCGGTCCCAGGCCGTACCGCATCTCGATCACCGCTCGTTC
>JAICGW010000162.1 GCA_025922945.1 Acidimicrobiia bacterium
GACCATGTCGCCTGAGTCCAAGGCGGCGCGGCCTTCGACTCCCGTCCCCACCAGAGGAGCGTCGGAGCGGAGCAACGGCACCGCCTGACGCTGCATATTGGAGCCCATCAGGGCGCGGTTGGCGTCGTCATGCTCGAGGAAGGGAATCAGCGCGGTCGAGACCGAAATGATCTGCTTCGGGGAGACGTCCATGTAGTCGACCTGGGATGGGGTTACCGAGTCGACCTCGCTCCCCCTTCGGACGAGTACCCGGTCGTTGCGAAAGCGACCATCCTCGCGGAGCGGGGCGTTGGCCTGGGCGATGACGTGACGCTCCTCCTCGGTAGCGGTGAGGTAGTCGACCTGATCGGTGACGCGACCCTTTTCCACCCGCCGATAGGGGGTCTCGATGAACCCATATCGATTGACCCGGGCATAGGTGGCCAGGGAACCGATGAGCCCAATGTTGGGACCCTCGGGAGTCTCGATCGGGCACATGCGCCCGTAGTGGGAGGGATGGACGTCGCGCACCTCGAAGCCGGCCCGCTCTCGCGAGAGCCCGCCCGGTCCCAGCGCCGACAATCGGCGCCGATGGGTGAGCCCGGCCAGGGGGTTGGGCTGGTCCATGAATTGGCTGAGCTGGGAGGTGCCGAAGAACTCCTTGATCGACGCCGTGACCGGACGGATGTTGATCAAGCTCTGCGGGGTGATCGCATCCGGATCCTGGGTGGTCATGCGCTCCTTCACCACCCGCTCGAGACGAGTGAGGCCGACCCGCACCTGGTTCTGGATCAGTTCGCCAACGGTGCGAATGCGCCGGTTGCCGAAGTGGTCGATGTCGTCGATCGCCACCGGCACCTCGACTCCTCGATGGGTGACAACCGTGGGCTGGCGAGCGTGGAGGGCGACCAGATACTTGATCGTGTCGAGGATGTCCTCGTCACGGAGCATCTTGTTTTCGGGGTCGTTCTCGTCGTTGAACTTCTGGGCCACCTTGTAGCGGCCGACCCGGGTGAGGTCGTAACGCTTGGGGTTGCGGAAGAGAGTCTGGATCAGGTTCTTGGCCGATTCGATCGTGGTGGGCTCACCGGGACGGAGCTTGCGATAGAGATCAACCAGGGCCTCGTCACGATCGTGGGCGGTGTCGCGCTCGATCGTGTTCTTGATCGACTCGGCCCCATCAAAGAGGTCGAGGATCTCCTGGTCGGTCTCGGCGATGCCGAGCGCCCGTAGAAAGGCCGACACGTACTGACGTCGCTTGCGGTCGACCCGGACCCCGATGGTGTCGCGCTTGTCGGTGTCGAATTCGAGCCAGGCCCCGCGTCCGGGGATGATCCGGCCGGAGTAGATCTTGCGATCCGAGCCTTTGTCGTCGGCCTCGTCGAAGTAGACGCCTGGCGAGCGAACCAGTTGGGAGACCACTACCCGCTCGGTGCCGTTGATGATGAACACGCCGTGCTCGGTCATGATCGGGAAGTCGCCCAAGAAGACCTGCTGCTCCTTGATCTCCCCGGTGCCCCGATTCATGAAGCGGGCGGTCACAAAGAGCGGCTTGGCGTAGTTCTGGTCGCGTTCTTTGCACTCCTCCAGGGAGTGAGGGGGATCGCCAAAGCGATGATCGGTTAGTTCGAGGGCGAGAGAGCCGGTGAAGTCCTCGATGGGCGAGATCTCCTCGAAGATTTCTCGCAAGCCCTCATCGATAAACCATTGAAAAGACTCGTGCTGGACGGCCAGAAGATCGGGCAGAGGCAGGACCTCCGGGATCTTGGCAAAGGACAAGCGTTCGGCCACGCGCGAAGGCAACGGGGATCCTCCTTGGGGGTGGTTCAGGGACAGGCAATGGGGATGCTAGCAGACGCGCAAGCAAACCCCAAACAGAGGATCTGATCATTCCGGCCGTGCGGGAAGCACGGTCCGGTGGTTCCGGAGAACGGGGGTCACTCTATCGCAAGATCGGGAAATTCGTCAAGGGCTTGGCAGAACTTGTGGGGTTTACCGTACGGATGTGGACACGCCCTCGCTTCCGTCCCCCCTGCGGCGCACGGCCACCAATCTGATCTCGGTTCGGGCCGAGGCGGTCCTCACGCGGTGGTCGAGGCAGTTTCGCTCGCTCGAAGAAGACACCGGGCTCTCGGTCGAACGGATCGAGTTGTTGGCCGCCTTAGAGAAGGCCGGACTCGGCCAGAACGTGAGCCAGCTAACGGTGAGCGAACTCGCCGACGCGCTCTCGGTGAGCCGACCCGCCATCACCCGCATGGTGCTGATGCTGGAGGAGGCGGGGCTTGTCAAGAAGCTCGAAAACACCCTCGACGGACGCAGCGTCATGGTCCGCCTCACGCCGGCCGGGAGACGAATGGTCAACAAGGCGAGGGCAAATCGAGTGCGAGCGATGGCGTCGCGGCTCCGTGGACGTAGCGAACGCGAGCTCGGCCAGCTAGTCCAGGGCCTTCGGATCCTCGAAGAGATGCTGGAGGATTAGAGAGCAACCGATTTGAGGTTGCTCAGCCGATCGAGGGCCTCGGCCAGAGTTGGCTCGTCTTTGCAGAAGGCAAACCGAACCAGGCGCTTGGCTACCTGCGGATCGTGATAGAAGGCGCTGGGAGGAATGGCGGCCACCCCCACCTCATCGATCAGGCGGTGGACGAAGGCGACGTCGTCGCGGTCCCCAAACCGGGAATGGTCCGCCATCATGAAATACGTGCCCGCCGGCATGAAGACGTCAAAGCCAAGTCGATCCAGGCCGGTCGCCAGAAAATCCCTCTTCGCCTGATATGAGGTCCTGAGCTCTTGGTAGTAGGAACTCGGCGCGCCGAGAGCCACCGCGGCCGCATATTGGAGGGGGGTGGCCGTGGCGAAGGTGAGAAACTGGTGAGCCGAGCGCACGGCCCTGGTCAGCTCGGCGGGTGCCACGGCCCAGCCCACTTTCCACCCGGTGAGGGAGAAGGTCTTGCCGAGCGAGGAAAGGGTGATCGTTCGTTCCCACATTCCATCCAGCGAACCGAGCGAGATGTGCTCGCCTTCGTAGACCATGTGCTCGTACACCTCATCAGTGATGGCGATTAGGTCATGGCGTCGACAGACCTCGGCCACCCCTTCCAACTCTTCGGGGAGAAAGACCCGCCCGCTGGGATTGTGCGGAGTGTTGACCACGATGGCTCGCGACTTATCCGTGATCAAGGACTCCAGCTCGTC
>JAICGW010000163.1 GCA_025922945.1 Acidimicrobiia bacterium
GCAGTCCCGGAAGGGGATAGAGGCTGCCCAGCCCATCATTCAAAGGCGCCGAGGCCGCCGCCGCCGCCGTTTCGGTCATTCCATAGGTGCGAACTACCGGCCAGCTCTTCACCCGAGCCGCAACGTCGGCGGGGATTGCTCCCGCGCCGACGATTAGTGCTCGCACACTTCCCGGGTCGGTGAGACGGCTCAGTTGCGTCGGTACCAAGGAGGCAAAGTCGGCTTGGTCAAGCCGTGTGAGCTCTGCCGAGATGAGCACGGTCCCCCCGGTACTCAGAGCGCGAAAAACGATCGAAAGCCCGCCGACGTGGTGGAGCGGAAGCGACAACAGCCAGGAGTCACCTACTCCAAAGCCAAAAAACGCGGCCGAGTTCGTCCCGGCGGCAATCCAATTCGACTCCAACAAGTGAACGGCCTTGGCAGCGCCGGACGAACCCGAAGTGAAGATCACGGTCCCGGCTAGGCGATCGGCCGGCAAAGTGGCCAGTCGATCAGTGACCAGTCGTTGCGGCCATTTGGGTCCCACGAGCACTGCACCACCGGTTCGAACCGCCGCCAGCACGTTGAGAATCGAGTCGGCGTCGAGCGCGGGAGCCACTACCGGGCTCCGCTCGCCACGAGCGCGGACCGCCTCCTCCGCCTCGGCAAATGTCACCCGCCGATCTCCGTCTTCGATGAAAACCGCCTGGCCAAACGACTCGGCGGCGCGGGAAAGGAGGTCGCTCATGAGCCCGGGTTTACGCTACCCCGGTGATCTCCGAGCACTTCGATCCCGACCGCTGGGTGCCGGTCGAGGGTTTCACATTCAGCGATATCACCTATCACCGGGCCCACGATCAAGGGACGGTGAGGATCGCGTTCGATCGCCCGGAGGTGCGCAATGCGTTTCGGCCTCATACCGTTGATGAACTTTTCCAAGCCCTCGATCACGCCCGCCAATCGCCCGACGTCGGCGTAATCCTCCTCACCGGGAACGGCCCCTCGCCCAAAGACGGAGGTTGGGCCTTCTGCTCGGGGGGCGATCAACGGATTCGGGGGGCGGATGGATACCAGTACGAGGCCGAGGCAGACGGAAATCGGGCTCCAGGCCGACTTCACATACTTGAGGTTCAGCGGCTCATCCGATTCATGTCGAAGATCGTGATCGCGGTGGTGCCGGGGTGGGCAGCCGGTGGCGGTCACTCCCTTCACGTTGTCTGCGACCTCACCCTGGCCTGTGCAGAACATGGCCTGTTCAAGCAGACCGACCCCGACGTCGCCAGCTTCGACGGCGGCTACGGATCGGCCTACCTCGCCCGGATGGTGGGACAGAAGCGGGCACGGGAGATCTTTTTCCTCGGTCGGACGTATTCGAGCGAGGAGGCAAAGACGATGGGCATGGTCAACGCCTCGGTTCCCCATGCCGACCTGGAACGCATCGCCCTCGACTGGGCGCAGGAGATCGGGTCGAAGTCGCCCACTGCCCAGATGATGTTGAAATACGCCTTCAATCTGATCGACGACGGCTTGGTGGGCCAGCAGATCTTTGCGGGCGAAGCCACCCGTTTGGCTTATGCCTCGCCCGAGGCCGCCGAGGGCCGGGATGCTTTTCTCGAGAAGCGCCGGCCCGATTACGAGCGGTTTCCCTGGCAGTTTTGACCACGACCGTGCCCGGGTGGGGCCGGTGGCTGAGTGCCGCCAGGCCGCGGACCTGGTCAGCGGCGATTGTCCCGGTGCTGGTGGGAGGGGCCGCTGCTTACCGCGCGGGTGCCTTCGATCCGATGCCCCTTCTCCTCACTCTTATTGGGTCGCTGGCGATACAGGTCGCGGCCAACTTCGCCAACGACGCCTCCGATGCCCAGCGAGGAGCCGACCCCGCTGATCGGGTGGGGCCGCCGCGGATGGTGGCCTCGGGGCAAATCCGCGGCTCGGCGATGTGGACCGCCTGTTGGTCGGCGATTGCGATCGCGGCCGTCTGTGGAGTGATTCTGGCGATGAGGGTCGGACCCGTGATTCTGTGGATCGGGGCTGGATCGGTTGTGGCATTGCTGACATACGTCGGCGGACCGATTCCCTACGGATACCGCGGGCTAGGCGAGCTGTTCGTCCTCGGGTTCTTTGGGGTCCTCGCCACCGGCGGTTCTCGGCTGGCCTTTGACGGGACGTCACCCGCATGGGTCTGGCTGATGGGCATCCCGGTGGGGATGCTGGCGGCGGCGATCCTGGTGGCCAACAACTTACGCGATCGGGAAATCGACGCCCGGGTCGGCAAGAACACCCTCGCGGTCATGGTTGGAGAGAAAAGGGCCCGTTTTTTGTACGGGGGGTTGCTGTGGGGAGCCATGCTTTTCACGGCCGGTATCGCGGCTATCGGTATCGCGCCCGAACTCGTTGTGGCCGGGGTTGGTGCGGCCGGTCTCATTCCCCCACTCACCCGCATCTCTGGGGTCGCCATAACTTCCCATATGTACGCCCCGCTTCTTGGGGGAACGGCCCGCCTACACCTGGTTTACGGGATTCTCCTCGGAGTGGGGATCGTCCTCGATCGAGTCCTGCGGGCCTTGTAGGGCGGTCAGTCGTCGCACCCGATCGGCGACCAGATCGGGCCGTTCCATCGGCAGGAAATGGCCGACGCCAGCCACGATTTCGAAACCAGCCGACGGAAAGCGGGAGGCCAATTCCCGAATGAACGTTTCGTCGTGGGTGTCGGAGCGGGCTCCAGCCATCATCAGCGTCGGCACCTTGATCTCGCCAAGTCGGGCCCAGGCGCCATGGGCAAAAGCGTTTCGATAGATCTCGGCCTCATCCTGTGGACGACACGCCAACGTCACCTCGGTTCCGTGGCCGGTGGACCGAAACCCATCGTGCAAATACCCCTCGAATGCCCGCTCGTCCCAGCTCGCAAATGGGGGCTTCGAACGAAGGTGAACCCGAGCTTCTGCCAATGAGGGAAATGTGGCGCGTCGCTTCTCGGCCGATCGGGCCACTCGGGTGTCGCGGGGCTCAAATGGTGGCGGCAAAAGAATGGGCTCGATCAGCACGAGATAGTCGAACGACCCCGGCGCGATTAACTCCGCCATGACCAGAGCGGTGCCACCCATCGAATGTCCCACGCCAATGAGGGGACCGTCGACGTTGCCGATCTTCTTGGCGACGTCGGCACCGAAGTCCCACC
>JAICGW010000164.1 GCA_025922945.1 Acidimicrobiia bacterium
AAACCATCGTCAATGACGGCTGGAAGCTCGGCTAGAGAACCATATCAAAGTCGAGTTGGCGTCTGATTGTGATCGCGCTCACAGATTCAGGAGCTAGTCGTCGTCTTCATCGCTGAGCTCCAACCCCAACGCCGCGGCGATGCCGTCGAGGGCCGCCAAAGCCTCCCGCTCGACATCGCCGTCGAGTTCCTTCCTGATGAGGTTCGCTGCCTCCCGCAGGTCCTTGGCAGCCTCCTCCGGTTTATCCACTGCTTTGCTCACCGCCTGCTCAACCTTCTTCAGGATTTCGCCTTCCTCCTTGGGCTTGAGCCCGGGCGGGCCGACACTGGCCAAAACCGACGCCAGTTGGTTGCGGGCCCGAGTGAGGTCGTCCACCAGCGTCGTCGGAACCGTGGTGGCAGGGGCGGTCGAAGTGGTCACGGGCAAGACGGTTGTAACCGGAAGCGACGTCACCGTCGAGGCCGAAACGGCTCGGGCCGGCTCGTCATCAAGAAGGAGCGGAAGGACGAGCACTGCGGCCAGCAGGACCACCAACCCGACTCCGACCCACACCAGCATTGAAGACCGACGGGGCTTGTCCAGATTCGGGGTCGGCGCAGGTGGAGGAAGAGGATGGGGGGAGTCGATGGCGTCCAACTGCTCGGTTGAACCTCCGAATGCAGACGGCATCTCGATGTTGGCGGGAGCCGTTGTTATCCCTGTAGTGGGTGCTCCCCCTCGGAGCCCAGCCGCCAACTCTCTCGCCGAAGGGCGCTGCCCAGGTTCGCCGGCCAAGGCCGGGCGCAGCACCCGGTCAATGGCCGCATCGTCCAGCGGTGGCGGTGGATCGGAGCGTTCAATGCCGTCAAAGGCGGGGCTACCGGAGATGAGGCCGTAGATCAGGGCCGCCAGCGAGAAGACGTCGCTTGCGGGTGTGGGTGCGTCACCCTGAAGCACCTCGGGGGCGGCGTAAGAGGGAGTTGCCAAGACCGTTCCCGGCAGGGTGAGCTCACTCGTCCCCTCTTCGATCGAGGCAATGCCGAAGTCGGTCAGCCGGGGACCGTCCGGGGAGAGAATCACGTTGGCCGGTTTCACGTCGCGATGGACGACGCCCGCCTCGTGGACCGTGGCCAGGGCGTCGGCCAGCTGGGCGCCAATACTGATCGCCTCGCTGACCGAGATCTCCCGCCCCGGTGCGGCCAGGGTCGGTCCCAACACCAACTCCATCACCAGATAGGCGCCGTTCTGGTCGACGCCGGTATCGAACATGGTCACCAGGTTGGGATGGTTGACTCCGGCGGCCGCCCGAGCCTCGCGAGTCATGCGTTCGTGAACCTTGTTTTCGATCGGCGCCGGGTGGGGGCGCTTCAACGCCACCAGACGGTTGAGCCGGGTGTCCCGGGCCCGCCATACGGTCGCCATGCCGCCCGAGGCGAGGACATCGACCAGCTCGTAGCGGTCATCGACCAGCTGTGACACCCGTTCAAGCTACCCCCGTCGTCGGATTTCGAACCGAAGATGACCCTGCGAAGCGTCCAGAAAGACCTCGCACGGCCCAGTTCCGCGGCCGAGGTCGGCCTCACCTAACCGATAAAAGTATCCACCGCAGCCTGGTCGTTGGAAAGAGTCCAGTACTCGACGACCCGGCCGTCGGGGCCGAAGCGCATCGCATCGGACATGATCACATCGAGATGTTCGCCCTCGCGATCGGCGGTGACGTGTGTGAACGACATCAGGTGATGCTCGCCTTCGAGGATGTCGATGGGCTTGACGTTGAGCCGATTCCCGGTCAGCCGGTGAAACCCGGCCAGGAGTTCCAGCACGGCCTCGCGACCGCGGTGGTTTCCGCTCACAGAGCTGCGTCCCGGCCAATGCCAGACAACGTCGTCGGCCAGCAGGATCTCGCCAAACCTTTGCACGTCGCCCTGGCTGATGGCAGCCATCGCTTCAGTCAGCTTTTGTGTTTTCCCTTCCGCCATCAGCCCTCCTGGCTCCAGAATTTGTCGATGGCTTCCTGGTCCGTGGCGTGTGCCCAGAACTCGCGAATGCGGCCGTCGTCGTCGAATTGAAATGCCTCGGCCATGGTTACGTCGAGGCGTTGGCCCTCTCGATCGGCGGTGACGCGGAGGAAGGCGGCGCCCCTCTCGTCGTTTGCCATGAGCTCGATGGGTTCGAGCAGGATCGTTCCGGCAGTCTCGGTCCCCACTCGGCCGAAGTACTCGAGGATCGCCTCCCGCCCCCGGTAGTCACCGCTTAACCGGTGAGTTCCCCCAACGTGCCACACTGCGTCCTCGCTGAGGGAAGCGCCGATCCGCTCGGCATCATGAGCGGCATAAGCAGCGAGGAATGCCTCGAGCTTTTGTTCGTTCGGATGTTTCATACCCCTCCTCGATTTGCCTAGCCGGATCGTAATGAGCCGCACCTACGAGCGGGTTCCTTGCAGCGCTCATGCGCATCGTTCTTCTTCTCCGAATGGTGCTTGCGCCGTTGCCCCTCGCGCTCGAAGGCATTTGTCCGTGAGGGATCTGAGATCGTGACGTTGCCCGTTAAGCACGTCGCGAGCCTTCAACCTCCGCTAGACAAGGACTCAGTAGACCGGGATGTCGTGATTGGATCGGCGTGTCTATGGACGATCTTCCAATCTTCCGCCTCCCTTCTAAAAACGGTGGTTACTCGAAGAGAGAACCCGGTTATCGAATCGGCGCCGCCAAGCTTCGACCGGAAGTGCTCGATCTCGACGGTGTAGGCCAGATCTGCAGTCGCATAATCTGAGATCCGCTCGAACCCCATGGCCTCCCCCCTCTGAAATTGGTGGCTGCACGGTCCATGGTCTCGGCGGCATTGGCCCATCCGCGAGACGGTGGTCCGAAGGGGTTGGCGATAGTGACATCGTCCC
>JAICGW010000165.1 GCA_025922945.1 Acidimicrobiia bacterium
AGACCATCCACTACACCGTGGAGGGAAAGTAAGGACGCGGTCTTCGGAGTGGGGCGACATCAGCAGCTAAAAGAGCCGGAGATTGACGCTGGATTCGCGGGGCTCTGATTCGGCCCGCTGAACTCGCCCCTGGTGACCCCGTCAGTGAGGGTTAACGAGCCACCCTCCCCGACCAGGTACTCCTCGCCCGCCACGTTGATGGTGACCAGCGAGATCCCGGTCGGATACTCACCATCTGCAACCGGGCCTGACATGTTTAGGACATACACCGAGAAGTAAGGCTCTTCATCAAACTGTCCGGAGATGAGCTCGAAGGTGTAGACCGTGGACGCCTGGGCGGTGCAGGTTCCATCCACAAACTCGTAGACAGTTCCATCGATGTCGACCGACGCGGTCGCAGTTCCTTCCGTGTAGTCGCCCGCTGGCGCGCCCTCCGAAGTCGGAGTCGACACAGCAGGGCTGGTAGTTGCGGCCGCCGCCGATGTTTGGCTTGCCGCGCTGTCATCGGGGACCGACCCCGCGTTCCCGTTGGTTTGACTGCCGCCGCAGGCAGCCAGCAGCAGAACAACCACGAATCTGACCGCCCTCATGGAATCCTCTTTCTCGCGCGCTACCCGGGAGACGAATGTAGACGGCCGCCTCGGCAGGCGGCCGTCTACAGCGGACTTCCTTCCACGCTGGAAGGCCCTCTAGAATTGTCCGCGCATAGACGTCTTCACGATCTGAAGGCGCGCCCGTTCGGGGGTGGTGTAATCGGCAACACGACAGGTTCTGGCCCTGTTATTGAGGGTTCAAGTCCTTCCCCCCGAGCCATGGCCCCGTCGTCCAGCGGTCTAGGACGCCGGCCTCTCAAGCCGGAAACGGGAGTTCGAACCTCCTCGGGGCTGCCACTGATAATTCACACGCTTAGTCCCATGGGGACCTTTGCGTCGGCAAATTCGGTAGCTGGCGATCGCTTCTGACGTAATTCGGCTGCTGACGAACGAGTACCGGGACCCTGCAACCAAATTTGTGAAAAACCGGGCGTCAGCAACCAAATTTCGAATGCGTGTCGATTGGGCTAGTCCGAGCACCATCAATTAACTATCGCCCGCCCGCGGAGAGCGGCGGCCGATATCCTCTCCCCCCATGCTTCCAATGATCGCCGGCTACGTCTTGGGCAGCCGCGCATCCAACCGCGCTTCCGGGATGAGCGTCGTAGCCAATGCGATGTTCGACAAGGGCTCGGTCGCCGACGTGGATGCGCTCGACCTCCGCGTCGATCGCCTACTGCTCGTGGTCGAAGCACTCTGGACGATGCTGAAAAAGGATGGCCACACCGACCAGGAGCTCGCCGACATCATCGCCGAGCTCGACGCCGCGGACGGAAGCGTCGACGGACGACGCTCCAAGGTCCCGATCACCTGTCCCTCGTGCGGCTCGAAGGTGGCACCCAACCTCCCCAAATGTCAGTTCTGCGGTCATGCCACCGGCCACGAACCTTCGCCCCTCGAGCGAATCTAGAAGGTGCCCCAACCAGAACATCTTCACGCCCTAGAGGGAGTGCCGGTGCCCTCCCGGGAGACCGTCTCCGATGAGACCGGGACCTACTGGGACAAGTGCCTCGAAAAACTTGGCCTCGTTCCGAATGTGATTCGGGCCTACAGCTTCGACGACGAAAAGCTGGGCGCGTTCACCCGGATGTACAACACCTTGATGTTGGGTGACTCAGGTCTCAGCAAGCTCGAGAGAGAGATGATCGCCGTTGTCGTCTCCTCGGTGAACCGTTGCTTCTACTGCCTCACTGCCCATGGTTCGGCGGTGCGAGAACTGTCGGAAGACGCCGAGCTGGGCGAGATGTTGGCGATGAACTATCGGGTAGCGGAACTGTCCAAGCGAGAACGAGCCATGCTCGACTTCACATGGAAGCTGGCCGCCTCGCCAGCGGAAATCGAGGAATCAGACCGCGAAGCCTTACGAGCGGCGGGATTCGAGGATCGCGACATCTGGGATATCGCCGCCGTCGCTTCCTTCTTCGCGATGAGCAATCGCATGTCGAGTGCCATCGACCTCATGCCCAATCCGGAGTACCACCGCAAGTCCCGCTAGAACCGATCCCCTCAGCGGACGGTGCGAACGGTCCACAGCTTCCAGCCAGTGTCGGTTAAGCGCAGCTCGATCTCCCACCGAAAGGTCTGCACTATTTCGCCCGGGCGGGAAACGGTGACAGTTCCGACAACGAATCCCGGGGCCGTCACCTCTGCCTCCGAGAGGGCAAAGGCATACGGTGGACCGGCATCGATCACTTCGCTTCTCAATTGCGCCAGCTGGGGGCCATCTGCGAACGTTTGCGGCAAGCGGGAGGTGTCGCCATCACCGGCGAAGAGACCCCAGGCGGTCAGGGCATGCTGGGCGGCTTCGATCTCGCCTTCCGTTTTGTCGCGGCCCGCCACCCACCAAGCTCCCGCCAGCACCAGTATCAGGATGATCGCCAGCGACCAACGCAGCCGGGTGGTCACGGGCTGAACGGATAGGCCACCGCCACTCCCGTGACCTCAAAGCTGTCGTCTCCCATCGACAAGAAGCGGATGAGTCCGAAAGGGACATGCCGTTTCAGCTCTACCCGCACCGAAGTGCCGTCATCAGCCACCTCGATGATTGGAGGTGCCGCCAGGTCAAGCGCTCCACTCGACTGAGAGATAACGGCCAAGGCCAAGCTCGACGCATGGGCGGGGTCAAGGATCGGTACA
>JAICGW010000166.1 GCA_025922945.1 Acidimicrobiia bacterium
CGAACATCGATGGCAAAGAGTGATTCCAGAGTTTCCCGATCACGTCTTTCCAAGACCTTGGAGATGAGTCTGTTAGCCGTTGGTGCCTCGCGGTTCAAACCCTAGATCGACAAGTCCGCGATCCGGTTGAACAAAATTCAGGACTCCTCGGTCGCTCTCTACTCTCCCGCGACCATGTTGTGGTGGGAAGAGGGAGTCATCTATCAGATCTACCCCCGGTCCTTCGCCGATTCCAATGGCGACGGTATCGGTGACCTCCCGGGTATCACGAGCAAGCTCGATTACGTCGCCAACACCCTCGGCGTAGATGCCATCTGGCTCTCCCCCCACTACCCATCGCCTCAAGACGACTTCGGCTACGACGTTGCCGACTATTGCGACGTCGATCCGATGTACGGCACCCTCGCTGATTTCGACGATCTCGTGGCCGAGGCTCATCGGCTTGGTCTCCGGGTCATCGTCGACTACGTGATCAACCACTCGAGCGATCGCCACCCCTGGTTCCTCGAATCGGCCGCCGATGAAACCAACCCCAAGCGCGACTGGTACGTGTGGCGCGACGGAGGGGAAGAGGATCGCCTTCCGAACAACTGGCCCTCATTCTTCGGTGGCCCCGCCTGGAGTCGCCATCCCGCCACCAACCAGTACTACCTCCATTCCTTCCTTGCCTCGCAACCCGACCTCAACTGGCGCAACCCGGAGCTGGGGCGAGCGATGTTCGATGTCCTCCGCTTCTGGATGGATCGGGGAGTAGATGGCTTTCGCATCGACGTCGCCGCCCGGGCGATGAAGGACCCGTTCCTCCGCAGCAATCCGCCCGCCAAACTGATCGATCCCACCTCCTTCAAGTTCAACCCCGAATGGGCCGCCACCGAGCACATCTACGACGGCCCTCATCCCGACATCCATGTCCTCTTCCGACAGCTGCGCAAGGTCGTCGACGAATACGAGGATCGATACGCGGTGGGGGAGATCCACGAGTGGAACTGGGAGCGCTGGGCCAGCTATTACGGGAAAGGCGACGAGCTCCATCAGACGTACAACTTTTCGCTCCTTGTGGCCGGAGTCGATGCACCCAAGATCCGGGCGATCATCGCCGGGATGGAGCAGGCCCTCCCGGACGGGGCGTGGCCGAACTGGGTGGCCGGAAATCACGACGAGGTCCGGATCGCCACTCGCCTCGGAGGTCTCGAGCAGGCGCGAGCCATGGCGGTCATGCTCCTGACCCTGCGGGGCACTCCGACCATCTACTACGGCGACGAATTAGGAATGGTCGAGCTGGCGGTCCCCGCCGAAAAGCAGCTGGACCCCTTCGGCCGCCGGATGCCCGGGCTGGGAAGGGATGGTTGTCGTACCCCGATGCAGTGGAGCTCGGCTCCGGCGGCCGGGTTCAGCACCGGCCAGCCCTGGCTGCAATGTCATGACAACCACTCCACCGTCAATGTCGAGAGCCAACTCCACGACCCTTCCAGCACCCTCTCGCTCTACCGCCGACTGCTCCAGCTCCGTCGTCGGGAGCCAAGCCTCTCGCGAGGGGCAATCGAGGTGGTCCCCTCCGATCCCTCGGTCCTTGTGTATCGCAGGTCGTCTCCCGAGGGGGAGACCATCTCGGTCGCCGCCAATCTCTCGCCTATCGAGGCAAGACATCCCCTCGAAGGGACATTGCTCCTCTCGACCGACCTCTCCCGTTCTCGACTTTCGTCTGCACTTGCCCCTTGGGAGGCAATCGTCATCAAGTAAGGCTGGGTAGACGGGGAACTGGCCCACCTACTATCTGCCGGTGCTCGATCGCATCCTCGATGCCACCCGGGAGCGAGTGGTCGACCTCCGCGCCCGCCGGGCAACAGTGATGGCCCGGGCCGAGGCGATGCCCAGCCCCCCATCGTTTCGTGAAGCCCTCTCGGGTTTATCCCACCTAGGAGTTATTGCCGAGATCAAGCGCCGCTCTCCCTCTCGGGGCCGGCTGGCGGTCGACCTCGATGTTCCCGCCCTGGCGAGTCGTTACGCCGAGGGAGGGGCGGTGGCGTTGTCCGTCCTCACCGAGCCGGCTTTCTTCGATGGAGATCCGGCCGATCTGGGCGCCGCCCAAAAGGCTTCCGGCCTTCCCGTGCTGCGCAAGGACTTCATCCTTGAGTCGCTTCAGGTTTGGGAGGCACGGGCGATGGGTGCCTCTGCCGTCCTCCTCATCGCGGCCGCTCTCACCCCCAACGAAATGCTCGGGCTTCTCGACGATGTCGAGCACGCCGGCCTCGATGCAATGGTCGAGGTTCACAATCCGGAAGAAGCAGGTATCGCCCTCGACTTGGGAGCCCGCATCGTGGGTGTCAACAACCGCGATCTGGGCTCTTTCACGGTCGACCTCGTCGTCGCCGAGGCAATGGCCGCCCAGCTCGAGATGGCCCCTCTGAAAGTTGCCGAGTCCGGGATCTTCACTTCGGCCGATGCCCTACGAATGAAAGCCGCCGGCTACGACGCCGTGTTGGTGGGTGAGGCGCTGGTGAAGAGCGATGACCCCACCCGTTTGATCCGCGAGCTTTCGGTTTGACCTGGGTCAAGATCTGCGGGCTCACTCGTCCGGAGGACGTCGAGGCGGCCGATGAAGCCGGCGCCGATGCCCTCGGCTTCGTCTTGATCGACAACTCGCCGCGGGTGATCACGGTCGATCAGGCAGCCGATCTCATCGGGCGCACGAAAACACCGGCATTCATCCTCACCAAG
>JAICGW010000167.1 GCA_025922945.1 Acidimicrobiia bacterium
ACCGCCCGAAACCCGGGCGGAGGAACGGCCACGGAATCGCGGTGGCTCATCCAGGTCGAGATCTCCGACGGCAGGCCCGAAAGCAGATGCGAACCCGGGGCGATCTCGACATCGGTTCGACCAAATTCGGCCAGACCGGTGCGAGCCACCGATCCCCCGGCGAGGTCGGCCACCAGTTGGTGGCCGTAACAGATGCCGAGGATCGGTATCCCGAGGTCGAGGATGGCGGGGTCCATCCGGTAGCCGTCGTCG
This sequence comes from Acidimicrobiia bacterium, assembly GCA_025922945.1. Taxonomy (GTDB): domain Bacteria; phylum Actinomycetota; class Acidimicrobiia; order Spongiisociales; family ZC4RG35; genus JACCTH01. The sequence goes on from JAICGW010000167.1 coordinate 253, forward strand.
GCGTAGACCGAAGCCGGCCCCCCGGACAGAATCAGAGCTTCGGCTTTCTTTTCCCGAATCTGGTCGGCAGTGATCTGGCGGGAAACGATCTCCGAATGAACGTGGGCTTCGCGGATTCGGCGAGCGATCAGTTGGGCGTACTGAGCACCAAAATCGACGACGAGGACCGTCATCCCATGCCGACTCGTTGCGCCTTTTGCAGGGCCTTCCCCTCGGTCTGCACCGACGGGGCGAGCATGATCTCAGCCTTTTGAAACGCCTTTACATCCGAGTAACCACAGGTGGCCATCGACACCCGTAGAGCGCCAAAGAGGTTGCGGCGGCCGTCGTTCTCGTGGGCTGGTCCGACGAGGATCTCGGCTAGCGAACCGAGCCTCCCCACCTGCACGCGGGCACCGCGGGGCAAGGTGGGATGGAAAGTCGCCATCCCCCAGTGGTAGCCACGACCGGGCGCCTCTTCGGCACTCGCCAGGGGCGAACCGATCATGACCGCGTCGGCACCGCAGGCAATGGCCTTGGCGACGTCCCCTCCGGTGCGCATGCCGCCGTCGGCAATCACCTGCACATAACGACCGGTCTCGTCCAGATGACGAATACGAGCACCGGCGGCGTCAGCGATAGCGGTGGCTTGCGGGACCCCGACCCCCAACACTCCTCGAGTGGTGCAGGCGGCTCCCGGGCCCACTCCCACCAACACCCCGGCAGCTCCCGTGCGCATGAGATGGAGGGCGGTGCTGTAGGAGGCACAGCCGCCGACTATCACGGGCAGATCGCAATGGGCGATGTACTCGGCCAGGTTGAGCGGTTCGGTCCGGGTGGAGACGTGCTCGGCCGACACGACCGTCCCCTGGATCACCAGAACGTCCAGGCCACCAGACATGGCAGAAGCACCGAACTCCCGGACTTTCTGGGGAGTGAGACTGCCGGCGGTGACGACGCCCGAGGCCTTGATCTCCTCGACTCGGGCCTTAACGAGCTGTTCCTTCACGGGTTCGAGATAGATCTCCTGCATTCGCTGGGTCGCCTTCTCGGCCGGGAGCTCGGCAATCTCGTCGAAATAGGGCTCGGGATCCTCGTAGCGGGTCCAGAGACCCTCGAGGTTGAGGACACCGAGGCCGCCCAAGCGGCCAATGGCGATTGCGGTCTCTGGACTGATGGCCCCGTCCATCGCCGATCCCAACATCGGAAGGTCGAAGCGGAAGCCCTCGAGCTGCCAGGAGATGTCGACGTCGTCGGGGTCACGGGTTCTACGAGAGGGAACGATGGCGATGTCGTCAAACCCGTAGGCCTGACGGGCTGACTTCCCGATGCCGATATCGATCTCCACACACACTCCTTGGCCAGCGCAAACCTTGTCCGACGAAGTGTAGGAAGGTCCCCTCTGCTCACCGGTACCGTGGCTTGGTGGAGGTATTGGCGTGGCGAGCCCGCGACTTTTGGCTGGCGATGTTCGCTGGCCTCGTCGCAGCCGGCATCGCCACTATCGCTGTTCTGGCCGCCGAAGGCAGCTTGTCTGCGCTCCTGGTGACGGCCGCCCTTTCGCAGTACGTCGGCCATCTCGGGACTCTCTGGCTGCTGGCCCGGCGGAGGGGAGGACTGGAGGCTCTCGGGCTATCCATCGAGGGGAGCGACCTTCGCTACATATTTCTCGGCCTGCTACTCCAGATAACCGTTCCCATCATCTTCTTCCCGCTCGCAAACCTGATCAGCGAAGGGGAGGGAGGCCAGATCATCAGCGATCAGCTTCGGGCCCTCGATACCACCTACGCCAAGGTGATCATGGCGGCGGTCGTGACGGTGCTCGCCCCGCTCACCGAGGAGCTGCTCTTCCGCGGAGTGCTGCAAAGGTCAATCGGGACTGGGCGGCGAGCGATCTGGATCACCGCTGTGGTTTTCGCGGTATTCCATCTGGTCGGTCTCAGCGGCGATTTCGTTCGCAGCCTCGTTCTGACGATGCCGACCTTCCTCGTCATCGGCCTGGTGCTCTCCTACGTCACGGTGAGGCAGAAACGTCTCGGGCCTGCCATCTTCATCCACTCCGGCTTCAACCTGCTTGCCCTGGTCGTTCTCTTCCTCCCGACCGAGCTCGTCGAGGAGATCGTCTCCCGGCAGGGCTAGGGCGCGCTAGTTGGCGCCGAGCCCCACCGCCTTCCGCACCAGTCGCATCGTCGCCTCAGCCCTAGTACGCGCATCGAGGGCGGCCTTCTGCATCAGTCGAGCAACTTCGGCGTCCTCGGTCCGCTTAAAGCGTCCCCGAATCGGGGCCAGCCGTTCGACCACCGCATCGGCCACAGCGTTTTTGAAGGGCCCGTAACCGGCGTCGCCAAACTCCGACTCCAGTTCCGGAATCGGGCGTCCCGAGGAGAAGGACATCAGTTCCAGCAGATTGGATATGCCGGGCTTCTCGTCCCAGTC
>JAICGW010000168.1 GCA_025922945.1 Acidimicrobiia bacterium
GATGTCATCTACCCGGGACCTGGCCGCCCGCCTGGCTCGCTACCTATCCCCGCCACTCTTTCCCATCAGGGTGCGGGATCTCCCCAACGCGGTTTTTCACGACGTCCCCCTCTCCACTTTCGAGATTGACAGTCTGCAAATCACCGCCGACCTGATCACCCACCCGGGTACCACGCTCGGATTTCGAATCGAGGAAGGCGACTCGTCGCTGGCGTATATGCCAGACCATGAGCCGGCCCTGGGTTGTGACATGTTCCCGAAGGCGCCTCGCTGGACATCAGGCTTCGCCCTGGCGGAGGGAGTCGATCTCTTGATCCATGACTCCCAATACACCGACGAGGAATACGCCGCCCGCGTTGGTTGGGGCCACACTTCCTTTTCGCAGCTAGTGAAGTTCGCTTCCATCACCGGAGCCGCGGAATTGGTGACCTTCCACCATGATCCCGCTCACAGCGACGATTTCCTCGACGAGATTCACGGATCCATCGCCAACAACGCCAACGGATTGAAGGTCTCCGCCGGAGTGCCCGGCTTTCAGAGAGAGGTTTGATCCGGCTCCTCTGTCCTCTCCTCCAGGATCGACACATTCATGCCCGCAGCGAGAGGTATGGCCCTCGTCCGCAAATCGGCGATCACCTCCGCGACGCACACCACGAACACGGCCAGTGTCAGCCATTGCGATTCCAGCCCCGGAAACAATCCGATCGCGAACAAGACCGGGATTCCTGCCAAACGGTTGATACCGATTGTCGAGCTTCGGCGTTCACCCTCGCCCGCCGTCGCCGCCAGTTGAATCAACGCCATCGAGGCGAAGGCCACCGACAGAGCGCCAAGTAGGAGCCAGCGGCCGGCGGCTGGCAGCGGTTCACTTCCCGCATCAGCTACGGCGATCTCGAGGGCGACTCCAAGGGCGGCCAACGCCGCCGCCAGGAGAAAGTGAGTGTAGATCCAGGCCGTCGGGCGCCAGGTTCGTAGTACGGACGCAGAACGACGCACCACGGCGCCGGAGGCATTATCGAAATACATCCACCAAACGGCCGTGGCGATCCCGACTCCCATTGTGGCCGTAGCTACATGAGCGAGAGACCAGAAGGCATGAGCCAGTCCGGCCACAATGGCGGTGATTGCCTCCCCCAACACCAGGATCGTGAAGAGCCCGAATCGCTCCGGAAGGTGAGATACGTCGAGGGGGACTCGAGCTTGCTCGCGGCGCATCACCCACGGAGTGGCCAGGTCGAGGCAAATCGCAACCACCCAAGCCGCCACTCGGGCCGTTTCGGGAAGCAAGGCCGAGGCCGTCCACACCACCGCCGCCAGGCTGAAGCCGACGAGGTAGCCCTTCACCAGCCCCCGGGTCTCCTCCACGTAGCGATAGGCGCGCCAATACATGAAGACCAGGACCCATCGAGCGACCGCATAACCCCAGGCGAAAGCCGCGGTTGATTCGGTGGCTCCGGACAGGGCCGAAGCGATGACGACGATGGCCACCATCTGCAGAGCCGCCAGCAGGCGATACACCAAGTCGTCCGTGTCATATCTGTCGGCGTAATAGGTATGACTCGCCCACAGCCACCAGAGCAGGCCGAAGTAACCCAAGTAGGCGGCGACTCCCGAAACATCGCTGTGGAGCCGGTCGGCCAGGACCGCGACTGCCACGACGAAAGCCAGGTCGTAGAACAGCTCGAGCCAGGTGGCCCTTCGCTCCTCGTGCTCCATCGTCCTAAGCCGGGGAGGAGTGATGCGGACAATGCTCATTTGCGGGGCGAACCTAATCCATTTCTCTGCGGAAACCGCTGCCCAGAGGATTAGGTTTGCGGATGGTGACTACTTCTCGACCGGTGATCCTTGCCGTCGATGACGAGCCGGAAGTTCTCAATGCCGTCGCTCGCGACCTCCGGCGTCACTATGCCCGGGATTACCAAATCCTCCCCGTTGTGGGCGGCGCCGAGGCCATCGAAGCGATCGAGGGCCTCTCCCTCAAAGACGGCGCCCTCGCCCTGATCGTCGCCGACCAAAGGATGCCAGGGGTCACGGGAATCGATGTTCTCAAAGCCTCCCTTCAGCCGTTCCCACTGGCCAAGCGGACCTTGCTCACGGCCTACGCCGACACCGAAGTGGCAATCAGTGCCATCAACGAGGTCGGCCTCGACCGATACATCCTCAAACCTTGGGATCCGCCCGAAAGCCTCCTCTATCCCGTACTCGATGATCTGCTCGATGACTGGCAAGCCGACTATCGCCCGACCTTCGAGGCGATTCGGGTGATCGGCCAGGAATGGTCCCGCCCCGCCCACGAGCTCAAGGCCTTTCTAGCGATGAACCAGATCCCCTACCGATATCTGGTTCCGACCCGCGACGAGGAAGCCGATCGCCTGATGGAAAGTCTGGGGGGCCATATTGAGGACCTGCCGATCGTCATTCCGATCGCCGGAGATCCACTGTTCAACCCCGACGTCCGAACCTTGGCTGAACATCTCGGTCTCCCCGTCCATGCCAAAGCCGCCGCCTACGACGTGGCCATCGTTGGGGCCGGCCCAGCTGGCCTGGCGGCCGCGGTCTACGGTGCCTCCGAGGGGCTGCGAACCATCCTGATCGAGTCCGCCGCC
>JAICGW010000169.1 GCA_025922945.1 Acidimicrobiia bacterium
TCCAACCCAACAACTCGAAGAGGGTGGCGACGCGTGCGGTCCAGCTGTGAGCCGCGACGATCGATTCGGGATCGGGCCGCTCCCCATCGCGGGCGGCACCCACTGCCGCGACCAGATCTTCGTCGAGGAAGACTCCCGGGAGGCCGCGCAGCGGCTCGAGCGGCGGAGACGCCACCGGCACCTTCATCGCCAGATACTCGAATACCTTGAGGGGACTGACGGCATGAGTGGTCTTGGTGACCTTGAAGGGAATTAGAGCTACCTCGGTGTGGGCCAGGTAGGAAGGCAATTCCGGCTGTGGCTTCAGTCCCAGCAAATGGACATTGCCCGGAAGCGTTGGCTGGTTCGCCGGCCGATCGCCGATCAGCACGATTGACGAGTCCGCAAACTCTTCGGCCACCCGGCGGACCGATTCCCAATCAAACCAATCGCCGTAGAGCGAACCGTGATACTCGAAGATCGGACCGTCCGGTAGATCGTCCGGTCGCGACCAGGCGTGGCGGTGGTCGAAGAGGCGAGCATTGACGGCATTGGGGACCAGTGACACCTGCCGTCCAGAGCGAACCTCGAGCGATTTGACCAACGAGGGCGCGGATGCGATCAGGTGATCGGCTCTATCGATCAAGGCTTGTTCAACCCGCGGCTGGTACCAAGCACCACCGAGGGAGGAGTCGCTCCAATCGTCGATCAGGTCGTAGACCACCACCCCTTCCAGAGCGGAAAGCAGCGCGAGATGATCTCGGTGGGGGAATTCGACCAGGATCAGGCGCCTCTCCGAATTCACCCGCGATCGGTAGATCTCGGGCTCGAACTCGGTCCATCGGCGCTCCTCGAGCAGAGGATGAATGAATCGCAGCCCGAGGTCGACTGTCTCCGCCGCGTCATAGCGATAGACATAAGAAACGTGATGACCCTGGCTCGCCAGCTCTTGGGCCAGTTGGGCACCCCGGCTTCCGCCCCCAACGTCGTGGAGTGGAACTGCTGCCAGAACCAGCACCGCCACGTTGGTGTCGATGGGATCGCGGCGATGGCTGGTGCCACCAGGGGCGGGAACAAGTTGATAAGGAAGTCCGCTCTGCCGTAGCTCTTCGAATCGGGCGACGGGATCGACTTGACGGAGTTCGCTTCCTTCCACCCGCAGCGGAGCAACCATCGGTTCAGACCGGTGGCGGCGCTCGAGGGTGCCGAATACCACCGGACGGTCGTCGGTCGGTCCGGTCCCGATTCGATAGGTGGCGGGAAGATCGGGAAGCCAGCGGTTGGCCTCGGCCCGGTTCGGCACTAGGACGTCGACATTGTGACGGACCGGGCCGCTATCGGTGGTCGCCGTTGGCCTGCCTCCGACCCTTTCCCAGAGTTTGCGCAAAAAGCGACGGAAGCCGTAACCCGAGAGCCACCCAGCGCTGGCAGCCAGCTGCTGACGGACATGCGCCAGCGGTATCCACCAGAACCTCGCCGGGGACCTGGTAACCCCGTACTTGTGCCGGGTGCGATAGGCGACGAGTAGCGCGAACACCGCTAGCAAGGCCATGCCCAGCGGTGGCCACCAAAGAGCCGCCAGCACAGCGATCAAGGGAAACACCCAGTAAGCCGCAAGCACCTTGGCGTAGGCCCCGACCCGGACTTGGCTGATGCCGTCGGCCCGACCCCAGGCGTATACCTTCTTCTCCATCGCTGTCAGCGTGGGAGGCGGATCCCAAACGACGACCGCACGGGGAGCGAAGACCGGCCGGTAGCCAAGGGATCGCATCTGTTCGCCAAAAAGGGTGTCTTCGCCCACCCCGCGCCCCACCGGGAATCCTCCAACCCGACCCCAGGCCGATTTGAGGAATGCCTGCGAGCTACCGCCGGGAAGAAAGTTGTCGAGGTTGACTTCGGGAAGGGTGGTCATCATCACCGCTCCCGCCGCGGTCGAGGCCACGGTCTGACCCTGCGGTCGGTAGAAGCCGGCCACCCACTGGGCGCCCTCATCGATCGGGGCGAGCAGCTGCTCGAGCCAGTCCGGTTCCGGGATGCATCCGGCGTCGGTGCAGGCAATCACGTCGTTTTTGGCCGCGGCGATGGCGGCATTGCGATTCTCGGAGATAGGCCCAGGTCCGGCGACCACTCGCAATCGCGGAAACTCCTTCGCCAGGGAGTCAAGGACTTTGCGGGTGGCGTCGGTCGACCCGCCATCGGCAACGACAATCTCGTCGGGAGAGCGGGTTTGAGACACCAGTGCCCGAACGAGCGAGGCAATTGAATCGCGCTCATTGAGCACGGGGATGATCACCGAAACTTTCACCGGTGGCTCAGCCGAGGTGAAGGCGGGCGGCGGCATCGATGAGCGAGCCAACCCGCTGATCCCAGGTATTGGCCCGGGCGGTCATCCGCAGGCGATCGACATACGCCGAATCGTGGGAGAGCCGCTCCGCCTCGACCAATTTCTCGACCCAATCGTTCCGATCCCGCCCGATCATGACGACGTCGTAGGAGGAGGCCTCGCGCATCGCGGTCGTGACGACCGGCTTTCCCCCCGCCAGATACTCGTGCAGCTTGACGGGGGACACGGCGTGGGTGACATCGTTCA
>JAICGW010000170.1 GCA_025922945.1 Acidimicrobiia bacterium
GTCGGGGAGGTCCTCGGCCCTGAGCAAGAGTGCATCGGTCCCGTAAGACAGACAGGCCTCGATCGGCCAACTGGCATCCCAGGGGACTGGTTCGCCTTCGGCTTCGATGATGCCCGAGCGGAGGGCGAAGGTCATAGCGCGACCAGGGCGAGCACGCCCAGGGCCAAGCAGTAAATGCCGTAGCCGCTGAGCCCGGAGCGGTGGAGCATCCGCAAAAGGAAGGCGATGGCGACATAGCCGGTGACGCCCGCCACGGCGACGCCCAGCCAGGCGGCCGGTGGCACCCCACCGTCGTTCGCCAAATTGAACAGCTCGAGTACGCCGGCAGCAGCGATGGCGGGCACGCCGAGGAGGAACGAAAACCTGGCTGTCGACACGCGTTCGAACCCCCGGGCCATCCCGGTGGCGATGGTGAAACCCGATCGAGAGATCCCGGGAAGGATGGCCAGCAACTGGGCGAATCCGATCAGGAGGACGTCGGCTGAAGTCGCCCCTTCGATATCTCGATCTCTACGCGGCAGGCGATCGACCGCCACCAGCACCACACCCGTCACCAGGAGGAAGAGGGCCGCGGCGGTGACCGAGCGCTGCAGGCGCTCGACCTCTTCGACGAAGAGCAAAGCCAGGGCAGCCGGCAAGGAACCGATGAAGAGCAGCCAGAGCAATCGGCGGGCAGCGGGATCCGATCGCGCCAGGCGCAACCGCCAGAGATCCTGGCGAAAGTAGACCACAACCGCCCCCAGGGTGCCCAAATGGAGCACGGCCGTGGTGGCCAGATCGGGAGGAGCGAACCCAAAAAGGGCCGGGATCAAGACGAGATGGCCGTCTGAGGAGATGGGGAGGAACTCAGTGATTCCCTGGACGATTCCCCAGAGGACCGCTTGCAGCACCGGGGCCACGATAAACGGAGGCGCTTTCGGGCTAGCGGCTCCCAACCAGCGTCCGCAAGGACCCGTCGGCCAGAGCGGCGGCGGCTGCGCCCACCTCTGCTTCCGGAATGGCGACCAGGGCTCGAGCACCGTCGATCGAGTTGGCCTCGAGGAGACGGACGACGATGCCGGGGATGATTTTGGGGGCGGAACGCACGTCGACCACGAGCCGGACGTCGACTCCAGCCGCCGTCCCTTCCGGGATCGGAACCTCGAGGCTCCACCACCCCTCCGGCAGGGGGCTGGCCTCCGCCAAAACCGAGGGGACGAGAGGCATGCCCCGGTTCACATCGACGAGGAAGATCCCAGAGGGCGAGACATGTTCGGGGAGGATCCCGATTGGAACACGTCGCCAATGGAGGACTTCGTCGTTCACCTCTTCGCCGGCAGTGACATCACGGGCGAGATAAGCCCTGAGTTCGGTGGGGGTGGGTCGCAGCTCCCAACCCACCGCCATCACGAGGATGAGGACCGCAAGGGTACGGCGCAGGTAGGGCGGTCTCGCCAGCCAGAACACTGCCTCAAAGTATCGGCGGTGACAGTGCTTGAGAAGACCTCAGTCCGGCTTGGTGGATTCCGGGGTGACAGTCGGCTTCTCGGCCGTTTTGGTCGAGCTGTCGGATTTGGAGCCGTTGCTCTCTTTGGCCGAGCCACCGTTATCGGACGAGGCCTTCGCCTTGACCCGAGAGTCCGTCGCGTAAAACCCGGATCCCTTGAAGACCACGCCACGAGCGTGGAAGACCTTCTCTACTTGGCCGCCACATTGAGGATGGCGACGCAGAGGCTTGTCGGTGAACTTCTGGAAGACCTCGAAGTTCTCGCCGCAGCGATCGCATCGGTATTCGTAAGTCGGCACAGGTCAAATAGCTCTGGTGAGGTGGACAGAAAATTGTAACCCGGATGGGCGTCGGCTCATTCCCGTTCTCAGGGCGGCACTCTCCCTCCGACGTAGACTCCGCCGCGGTGGAATTCCTAGTCGGTGCAGCGATCGTGGTCGTTTCCTATCTGATTGGAAGCGTCGACTTTGCAGTCCTGGTGGGGCGGATGCACGGCGTCGACATCCACCAGGTGGGAAGCGGCAACCCGGGCACCTCGAACGTCATGCGAACGCTGGGGCGGGGACCGGCCGCCATGGTCTTCATCGGCGACACCCTCAAAGGGGTTATCGCCGCCGCGGTGGGCACCTTCCTCTCCGGTGATGGACCTGCCTCGGCTTGGGCCTTCGCGGCCGGACTGATGGCAGTGCTCGGGCATTGCTATCCCGTCTTCCATCGCTTTCGAGGCGGCAAGGGCGTCGCCACCGGTGGCGGGGTGCTGCTCTTTGCGGTCCCCATCGTCGGCCTCATCCTCAGTGCTCTCTGGGTAACCGTGGCCAAGGTGGGAAAGGTGGCCTCGATCGCTTCTTTGATCGTCGTCGCTGCCTCGATCCCCCTACTCATCTGGAAAGGCGTTGAGGGTTGGGCGCTCTTCTGGTTTGGGGTGATGCTGGGCCTAGTTATCTACCGCCACCGTGGGAACATATCGAGGATCGTGAAAAGACGTGAACCATCGGTGGTGAGGTGA
>JAICGW010000171.1 GCA_025922945.1 Acidimicrobiia bacterium
CCCGGCTACGGCCGCGCCAATGTCGGCCTGATTTCGGAGCAGGCGATCGGCGGTGGCTTCAGTGTCGGGAAGACCAGCCACTGCACTGACGATGAAGAGACGGGTCCAGGCGACGTGATCGGTCCAGAGATCGCGCATGGCCCGACCGAATGCAACAGGATCGACCGTCGCCGGCACTGCCGTCGTGGTCGTCGCCAGCACGGTTGTCGACGGCTGCGCCGCGGTGGACGTAGTCGCTGGTTGTTCGAGGGAGGTGGTCGTCGACGTCAGGCCGGTTCCCCCAGAACAGGCGGCGAGGATCATGGCCACGGCGAGGATTCCCAACCGATGGTGTCTCATGGTGCTCCTTTGTTTGATCTCGAGGCTGCCGAATGCAGTCTCTATATATGAGATCGTTTTACTTTAGAAGCACTTCGATCCGTAAAGCAAATCAGACTTATTTTTAGAAATGGAAGCCCGGATTCCCGGGCAAACTGGAGCCGCCGGACCGCGACGCCTGAGCCGGCGCTCTCTCAGGAAGAGCGGAGGCGTACGCAGCAGTAGCCGTCCTCGGGGGCCAGAACAGCCGCTATCTCCGTGTTCGAGCCCTCCACCATTCCTTCCACCAGAGCGAGATTGAGCCCGCAGGTTGCGTTCCGATCCTGGTCGCGGAGGACATGAAACGGACAGTTGCGAAACCGTATCTCGCCGTCCTCCGAGGCGGGCTCGTAGCCGGTCTCACGCAGAGCGGTGTCGAGGCCCTTCTTGCCGATCTCGACCCCGGCCCGATGGGCCGCCTTCGCCATAGCCTGCTCCTCGAGCCCACTGTCTCGGGCCGCCTCGAGCAGGATCCGCGCCGCCAGTTCGTAACGCCGGGGAGGAATCGAGACGTCATAGGTCTCCTCGGAACGCCGGTAGAGCTTGGCGGGCCTCCCCGCTCCCGGGCCCGCCCTGCCCCCGAGCCGACGGAATTCGACGTCCAACAATCCGTCGTCGGCCATCCGGTCGAGGTGATAGGCGGCCACCTGTCGGGAAACATCGACGGCGGCGGCGGCTTCGTCGCGGCTCACCGGACCCGCCGCAGAAAGCACAAACTCATATAACGCTCGGCGCAGCGGCTCTCCCAGCGTCGCAACTACTTCCAGGTCGTCGACTCGATCCACATCCACCTTTCTAAAACGTTTGGCTCTTGACGATACAGACCCGGTGCTTCTATGTCTAGCCTTGATCGATTTTAGAAGGGTTATCCAGCTCATTCTCTGGGCCGGCAGCCGGCAAAAACCGGAATGGCAACCCTGGGTTCGCCTTAGCGTCCCCTCCACACTCCCACTGCTTCGAAGCGAAGGGGGACGTCGACCAGGATGAGCTCGCTCGGGTCTTCCGCCGCGAATGTCATCGCCTCGGGCCCGGTGACCTTGGCAGCATCGCCGGTACCTATCGATCGACCGTTGAGTCGTCCCCGACCGTCGATCAGATAGAAATAGACGCCCCGCCCGCTCTCTGTCTGGCGGGTGATCTCTGCTTGTTCCTCGAGTGCGGACACGTACACCGAGGCGTCCTGGTGTACCCGGGCTGCCGGCCCGCCCTGCGGTGAGACCACGGCTAATAAACGGTTGGTGCGGTCCTGCTTGGTAAAGACCTTCTGTTCCACTCCCGGCGGAAGGTCAGGAGTATCAGGAAGGATCCAGATCTGGATGAACCGCATCGGCTCGTCGGCCGAGGCGTTGCGCTCTGAGTGCAGCGCTCCCGACCCGAGCGACATCACCTGTACCGAACCGGCCGGCAACGGACCAAAGGGCCCACCGACATTGTCTTCGTGACCAAACAGACCATCGACTACATAAGTGATGCCCTCGACATCACGGTGTGGGTGGAGGGGCCAGACCGCTCCCGGGATCAACCGGTCATCGTTGAAAACCCGCATCGCCCCGAAGCCGTCGTTGTCGGGATCCCGATAGTGGTCGAAGGAGAAGTGCCAACGGGCCGCGAACCATCCCCCCTCGACCCGATAGATGCTGGCATCGTGTCTGATCTCGATCATGTCGAGACCCAAGGCCCATCGGTCCAGCCATCAAGGTCGTACTCGGCCATGCAGGCCGCCACCAGCGCCTTCATCTCTTCGAGGCGGCCGCGCCCGCGGGCAAATTGGAGGACGTTGAGGCGGACGAGCTCGGGGCTGCCTCCGTAATTGCGCTCGTAGAGCGTGTGGCGGGAGCCGAACTCGCTCCCCACCGCGTCCCACAGCAGCTTGAAGAGCTTGATGCGATCGTGAGCTGAGCCGGTGGAGCCGCGGTAATAACGGTCGATGTAGGGCCGTAGCTCATCGCTCGCCATATCCCGAAAGCTCGAGGGACTCACAAGGGGACTCCCTCCGAGCAACTCCCCCACCGCTTGTTCCACCTTGGGCCAGGCCATCGCCCCAAACAGCCGAACCAGGACCGCATAGTCGAGCTTGGGAATCATCATCCCACCCGGTCCCTCCTCGGGATCGAGGG
>JAICGW010000172.1 GCA_025922945.1 Acidimicrobiia bacterium
CCGAGCACTGATCTCGTGGCGAGGGCTCTTCTTCAGCTTCGGCCCGAAACCGACGTTCTGCGCCACGGTCATGTTCGGAAAAAGCGCGTACTGCTGAAAGACCATCCCCACGTCGCGCTCATTGGGACGGGCGTTGGTGATATCCCGCCCGTTGAGGCGGATCCGTCCGCTCGACGGCTTTTCGAAGCCGGCGATCATGCGGAGAGTCGTGGTCTTCCCACAGCCGGAGGGGCCAAGGAACGAGACGAACTCACCTGCCTCGACGTCGAGGTTGAAATCCTCGACCGCGGCGTTGGAGCCGAACTCCTTGCGAACGTGATTCAGTGTGAGAAAGGCCATTAGACCGCCTTCTTGGGCCGCGACGTGGGCTGGCGACGGGCCAAGTAAGAAATGATCCCCATTGCCGCCCAGGTCATGGCAAAGCTCAAGACCGTTAGGGCCGCCGGCTCGGCAACGAAGTTGCGGACCAGATTTGACATGTAGGGCCCGAAGGTGTGCTGGCCCATGTACAACGCGATCGTCAGCTCACCGATGACTATGGCGAAGGTGAGGAGAGCCCCCGAAAGGAGAGCCACTCTCAGATTGGGAAAAATCACTCGCCGGATGATCGTTGGCCAGGTCGCTCCGAGGCTCTGGGCCGCTTCGGTCAAGGTGCGGACATTGATGGCCCGCAACCCGTTGTCGACCGAGCGATACATGTAGGGGAACGAGAGGGCGGCGTAGGCGCAAATCAGCATCACCCGCGTCGACCCGTAGGTGGAGAGGACCGCCAGCGGGGGACGGCTGTACATCCGGATGAGCCCGAAAACCAGCACGACGGCCGGAATTACGAAAGGAAGCAGCGTGATGAATTCCACCACCGAGCGGAGCCTCGGCACCCGCAAGGTAACCCAGTAGGCGGTGGGAACGATGACCAACAGTGAGACGAAAATGGTGAGGACGGCATTGATGGCAGATTCGCCAAAGGTGCGGAGGAACTCAGGGTCAACGACGATCCTCCGAAAGGCTTCAAAGCTGAATGTGCGTCCGATGGCGCGGAATGCCCGCTCCCCGGTGGCGATCAGCGGCGTGAAGAAATAGACGAGGCCGGCGATGAGGATGAGCCATGCCAGCACTTTGCTGCCGGTACCGGCCTTGGCGGGAGTGACGACCGCGGTCGGGGTCTCGACGGCAGTAGGGGCGGTGGTGACCGTCATCCCAACCACCTCTCCGCCCGGCGCTGTAAAACCGTGTAGATGGTGATCGAGATCGCCATGATCACGACCATTCCCATCGCTACGGCGTACCCGAGACCCTGGTTTTGGAGCACGTCACCCGAGATCTGGGCGCCGATGAGAATGGTCGCTAGACGCAAAGTGCCGCCGGTCAGTGCGTAAGCCGTGGCATGGGCACCGAAAGCGTTACCGAAGAGCAGGATGATCGTGCCCAAGATCGAAGGTAACAGCACCGGCAATGCCACATGGCGCCAGTACTGCCAGGAGGTCGCTCCCAGGTTCTCCGACGCCTCCTTCCACTCTTTCTTCAGACCTTCGAGCGCCGGGGTGATGGTGAGGACCATCAATGGGAATTGGAAAAACATGTACACGACCGAGAGGCCCCAGAAGTTGTAGAGCGAGAAGCCGGATTGGTAGAGATCGACCCCGAAGAAGCCGAACAGGGCAGTGATGAGGCCGATCCGCCCGAGAGTAAAGATGAAGGCGGCGGCCAGGGGAACGCCGGCAAAGTTGGAGGCGACCCCGGAAAAGGTGGTGAGGAGGGACCGAAAGGGCCGCGGCAATCCGCCGTAAATAACGGCCCAGGCCATCAAGAAACCGAACACGCCACCAACGACGGCGGTGACCAGGCTGATCCGGACCGAAAGTCCGTAAGCCTCCAGCACCTGGGGATCGGTCAACTGGCGATAGTTGAGAAGGGTCCATCCTCCTTCGTTGGCCTGAAAGCTGCGAACGAGAAGGATGGCGGCGGGACCAAGCAAGAAGGCAGTCGAGAACAGCAGAAAGGGCAGGAGCCCGAGCCAGTTCCAGGAGCGAGGTGGGGGGCGATTGCCCCCCACCTCACTGATTGAGGTCACTCAGCCTCCGATGTTGACACCGACGACTGAATCCCACTGGGTGGTGATCGCCTCGCTGGCCGCCTCGATCTGCTCGAGCGTCGGAAAGACTGCTCCCTCGACGTCCGGCAGCCGGTCGAGCTTCTCCTGCGGCACCGCGTTATTCGCGACGAGGTCCTCGTAGCGGATCGGATGGCAGTAGCCGTCGAGCCACAGGTTCTGACCCTCGTCGGAGTAGAGGAATTCCATCCAGAGCTTGGCAGCGTTGGGTTGCGGGGCATAGGCACTGATGCCTTGCACG
>JAICGW010000173.1 GCA_025922945.1 Acidimicrobiia bacterium
GCTCGAGGGATGTTCCCGGGCAGCCCACCACCGGTGACATGGGCGGCGGCATGGCATAGCCCGAGCACCGGCTGCACGGTCGGCGAGTAGAGAACCGAAGGACTCAACAAGACCTCGCCCAAGGAAACGTTCTCGCCTGGAAACGGTTCGTCGAGGTCGCGTTCGGCGACGATCTGGCGGACCAGTGAGAAGCCGTTGGACCGGAGGTTGGGTGAGGCGAGGCCGATGACCAGATCGCCTTCCGAAACTCGAGCTGGGCCCAGCTCTGCTCCGGCTTCGATCACGCCGAGGGCGGCGGCGGCAAGGTCGATCTGGTCAGGTTGCATCACTCCCGGATGCTCGGCGGTCTCGCCTCCCAACAAAGCCACCCCTGCCGCTCGACACGCGGCGGCGATTGAGGCAACCACCCGGGTATCGCGCTCAGGATCGAGGGCTCCCACCGCCATGTAATCGACCAGACCGAGAGGGCGCGCTCCGGCGGCTGCCAGGTCGTCGGTCACCATCGCCACCAGGTCGTAGCCCACCCCCTCCCAGCGCCCGATCTGGCGGGCCAGTTCCAGCTTGGTGCCGACCCCATCGGTCGTCATCATCAGGATTGGGTTGCGGTACCCAGAAGGGATGCGGAGTCCGGCGGCAAACCCGCCGAAGCTTCCTTCGACGAGCGAACCCCAGGTCGAGGTGACCAACGGGGCGATGGCCTCGACGTGCCGGTCGGCGTCCTCGAGGCTGACCCCGGCCGATCGATAGGTGTTCAAGGACGTCGGGCCAGGTTGTCCGTTCCGAGCTCCTCCAGCCAGAACTTTCCCTGAGCGCCTTCGACGTCAGTCGGATACTCGCCGGAAAGGCAGGCGTGACAGAAGGTGCGAGCGTCGGCTCCGGTGGCGGCCAGCAAGCCTTCAAGCGACAGGTAGCCCAGGGAGTCAGCTCCCACGTGACGGCGAATCTCCTCGGTGTCCATCCGGGCGGCGATCAGCGACTGGCGATCGGAGGTGTCCATGCCGTAGAAACAAGGCCAGCGATAGGGCGGAGACGAGATTCGAAGGTGAACCTCTTTCGCTCCGGTCTCGCGGATCAGGGAAACCAGCTGGCGGGTGGTCGAGCCACGAACGATCGAGTCATCGATGAGCACAACTCGCTTGCCGACGATCGTGTCGACGATCGGATTGAGCTTGAGCTTCACTCCTCGGTCGCGGAGCAATTGGTTGGGTTCGATGAAGGTACGACCGACGTAACGATTCTTGACCAGGCCCTCGCCATAAGGGATCCCCGAAGCGGAGGCGAACCCCTGGGCGGCGGGGAGACCCGACTCCGGCACTGGAACGACGACGTCGGCCTCGAGAGGATGCTCGGTGGCGAGCCGCCTTCCCATCTCAAAGCGCGCTGAGTAGATGTTCCTGCCCAGGAGTTGGGAATCGGGGCGGGCGAAGTAGACGAATTCGAAGACACAGAGTTGGGGCTGAGTGCGCGGGAAGGGGAAAGTCGATCGCATGCCACTGGCGTCGATGATGACCATTTCACCGGGCGCGACTTCGCGCACGAAGGAGGCGCCCACGATGTCGAGGGCCGCGGTCTCCGAGGCCAGCACCCACCCAGATTTTCCGCTGACGGTTTCAGGTAGGCGACCAAGGCAGAGCGGCCGGAAGCCATGAGGATCGCGGACACCAAAGAGGCGGCCTTGATCCATCAGCACCAGTGAAAACGCTCCCTCAAAGGAGGGCAGCGTCTCGATTAGAGCGAGTTCCAGCCCGCGGCCGTCGCTGCGGTCGTCGTCGGTGGCCGCGGCAATCGCTGCCACCATCACTGCCGAGTCCGAAGTCCCCTGCGTAGCCCTCAGCGGATAGAGCTCGCCGAGAGCAGCGGTATTGGTGAGATTGCCGTTATGTCCAAGGGCGATGGACGTGACTCCGACCTGGGCGTGAGCAGGTTGGGAGTTCTCCCATCGGTTCGAACCGGTGGTGGAATAGCGCGTGTGGCCGATCCCGATGTGGCCTTCGAGAGCAGCGAGGTTGTTGTCAGAGAAGACCTGCGCCACCAGGCCCAAGTCCTTATAGACGGTGACTGTCCGTCCATCAGAAGTAGCGATGCCCGCTGATTCCTGCCCCCGGTGCTGCAGGGCGAACAGCCCGTAGTAACAGAGCTCGGCGGCTCGTTGACCCGGGGAGTAAACCCCGAATACTCCACACGCCTCGCCCGGTGTCACTTGGTCATGGTATTCGGCAGCAAACTTCGGGCTGAAACATGCGGAAACCGCATGCTGAAGCCTTAGGTTTGCAGATGGCCTAGCGGAGGCCGGTTTGCACTCGCCAGAGGGCGGCGTA
>JAICGW010000174.1 GCA_025922945.1 Acidimicrobiia bacterium
TGTCCGGGACTGGCGGTTTCAGACGGAATATCGCTCGCTGCGGCGAAACGCGATAAACAGTGGGGCATGTCTGAACGAAAATCGGTCTGGCTCACCGACAACCGTCCCCAATACGACGCCCTCACCAATCGAGTTACAGCCGATGTCGTCGTAGTGGGAGCAGGCATCACTGGCCTCACGGCTGCGCTGTTGCTTCAGCGCCAGGGCCGGAAGGTAGTCGTCGTCGAGGCGAATCAGGTCGGCACGGGAACCACCGGAGGCACCACCGGCAAGATCACGTCGCAGCACTCCCTGATCTATGCGAGGCTCATCCGCGAGCACGGTGCCGAGGTGGCGCAGACCTACGCGAGAGCGAATCAAGAGGCGATTGACCTGGTGGAGGATCTCGTCGCCGCAACATCGGCTGACTGCGGTTTCACCAGAGCCTCTGCCTATGTCTATGCGGTCGACGAAGACGATCTTCCCTCGCTGGCAGAAGAGCACGAAGCGGCCAGTGGCCTCGGGCTTCCTTCCCGGCTCGGTGTTGCCTCCGACGTTCCCTTCGAGGTGGCAGGTGTCCTCGAGTTCAGTGACCAGGCCTACTTCCATCCGGTTCGCTATTGCGATGCTCTCGCCAGGGAGTTCACCCGGATCGGTGGGAGGATCTTCGAGGGAACGCGCATTCGTCGCCTCACCGAGGATCGGGCCGGTGTAGAAGTCGGCAACGGTACGGGCGCCGTGGCCGCCTCGGCGTCGATCATCGCCACCCTGCTTCCGTTCCTCAACCGGGGCGGCTTTTTCGCCCGGGCGCGGCCCTCGCGCTCATACGGAGTCGCTGCTCGCCTCCGATCAGCGCCGCCGGCGGGCATGTACATCTCGGCTCGCTCGCCGGTGCGGTCATTTCGTCCATGGCCCGAGGGTGGGGAGACCGGGATCATCTTCGTCGGGGAAGGACACCCAACCGGTGACGAGTCCGCCACTCCCGGACGTTGGGGCGAGCTTGAACGCTGGGCTCGGGCGCACTTCGACGTGCAGTCATTCGAATATCGTTGGTCGGCGCAGGATTACCGGACTGTCGACGGAATCCCATTCGTGGGACGCTCACCGCTCACTCGACACACCTACGTCGCCACCGGCTTTCGCAAATGGGGCCTCACCAACGGAACCGCCGCCGCGCGAATCCTGTCCGACCTCATCCTCGAGCGAGAGAATGCGGACGCCGACGTCTTCGCCCCAAGCCGCCTCGGGGGCGCGACTGCGGTAGGTAGGACGATCCGAGACAATCTCAAAGTCGGTTGGTATTTCGTCGGCGACCTCCTCGGCAGGATATCTGCGCCCCCACTGGCCGACTTGGCGCCGGGCGAAGGCGGGTTGGTGGAGATCTCCAACAAGATCGTTGCCGCGTATCGCCATCTCTCCGGCGAAGTGACGATGCTTTCGCCCACCTGCACCCATCTCTTCTGCACCGTGCACTGGAACGATGCCGAAGACACGTGGGACTGTCCCTGCCATGGTTCGCGCTTTCGTCCTGACGGCTCCGTGATCAACGGGCCCGCGACCGAGCCCCTGCGTCGAGTCGAGATCACCGAACCCGACCAATAGTTCGGAATGCCGGTCTCCGACCGACGACTCGTGTTGGATGCCCGTACCACTAGCGGGAGGATGCGCTGGAATCGAGCCTGGTCGAAGTTCGCACCGGAGACGTGCCGGCGGTAGTCGATATCAGCCACCGGGTGGTCGCTTTCTGCCGAGGCAAAGGCGACGGTCTGGTCAATATTTTCCTACCGCATGCCACCGCCGGTCTCGCCGTCATCGAGATAGGTTCGGGCGCGGAAGAAGATCTCCTGGTGACCTTGGATCGCCTGTTGCCTCGCTCACAGACCTATCTCCATCGCCACGGATCACCCGGACACGGGGCCGATCATGTCCTCCCTGCCCTGGTATCTCCTTCGTTGACGATCCCCGTCCTCGATGGACGACCGGCGCTGGGAACCTGGCAATCGGTGGTGCTGGTCGATCCCAACCGCGACAACTCTTCACGCCAGTTACGGCTCAGCTTTCTCGCCGGTTGATCCGTTCGGCATCAATCCCTAGGGAACGACGATGGTCCCTTGCATCTCCGGGTGGAACTGACAGAAGTAACTGAACTGTCCCGGTTGCGAGAAGACGATTGATACCGGGGCGGTGATCTGCTGATTCCAACCCCCATCGGGGTTCGGGGAGCTGCCGCTGGTGGTGGTGTGGCTGCCGCTGCCCAGGACCCATTGCACGGTGTCGCCACGGTTGATGGTGACCGCGGCGGGCGAGAA
>JAICGW010000175.1 GCA_025922945.1 Acidimicrobiia bacterium
GCAAAAACCCCGGGGTGGGTGGTGCCGTAGGCTGGCGGTGTGCCTCTCTATATGGACCAGCACGACACCAAAGGCGCGGTTCCCACCGATCTGGCGGCAGCCCACGCCATGGACCTGGCACTTGAGAACGAATACAACGTGCGCTTCCTCACTTATTGGCTCGACTATCCACGGGGCGTCGCCAATTGTCTGGTCGAGGCACCCAATTCGGAGGTGGTCAACCAAGTCCACGGGCTGTCTCATGGCCTATTGGCTAATCGCATCATCCCCGTCGACCGGTCGGAGGTGGCGGCAATATTGGGCCGGCTCACCGATCCCGACGACGGCCCGATCGACGAGCCTGCCACCCGTACCATTGTCTTCACCGACATGGTCGGCTCCACCGCCTTGCTCGACACCCTCGGTGACGAGGCGGCGGTTCAGATTCTGCGGGACCACGATCGGCTCGTCCGCAGTCTCCTCGACACTCATGGCGGTCGCGAGGTGAAGCACACCGGTGATGGCTTCATGCTGGCGTTCACCTCACCCCAAGATGCGCTCAGGTTTTCGGTCTTGCTCCAGCGGGAGCTGAACCAGCGCGGGATATCGATCCGGATCGGACTCAATACGGGAACCCCGGTGGCCGAAGGCCGCGACTTCTTCGGGATGGCGGTGAATGTGGCCGCCCGCCTTTGTGAACTCGCCTCAGCGGGAGAGATCCTCGCCTCGGAGAACGTGGTGGGCGAAGCTACCGATGCCGAATTCGACTTCACCCAGGTCGGGCCCACACAGCTCCGGGGCCGAACCTCGCCCGTCGCCGTCTACCGCCTGGACTACGCCTGATGACAACGAAGAAGTTCGCCACCGTGCTCGGCCGGCAGATGGCATACATCGAAGATGGCGAGGGAGATCCGATCGTTTTCCTCCACGGCAACCCCACTTCTTCGTATCTCTGGCGCAAGGTGATCCCCGAGGTCCGACAGCTCGGCCAATGCATCGCCCCCGATCTGATCGGGATGGGCGATTCAGACAAGCTGCCTGACAGCGGGCCCGATTC
Source organism: Acidimicrobiia bacterium (assembly GCA_025922945.1). Lineage (GTDB taxonomy): Bacteria > Actinomycetota > Acidimicrobiia > Spongiisociales > ZC4RG35 > JACCTH01. The sequence continues at coordinate 1,037 of JAICGW010000175.1, forward strand.
ATACCGGCTGGTCGAGCATCGCCGCTATCTCGATGCCTTGCTCGAACAACTTGCCGTCACCGAGAACGGGACCCTGGTCATCCACGACTGGGGCTCCGCCCTCGGCTTCGACTGGGCCCGGCGTCATCCCGAGGCCATCAAAGGGATCGTCTACATGGAAGCCTTGGTCGGACCGCTCGCCTCGTGGGACCAGTGGCCGGAGACGGCCCGTTCGATCTTCCAGGGCTTTCGGTCTGAGGCGGGCGAGTCTCTGATCCTCGAGAAGAACTACTTCATCGAACGCGTGCTACCGGCTTCGGTTCTCGATCCGCTGACAGAAGCGGACATGGCCGAGTATCGGCGGCCCTACCTGGAACCCGGCGAATCCCGACGTCCCACGTTGAGCTGGCCGCGTCAGCTGCCAATCGGGGGAGAGCCCTCCGATGTGACCCAGATCGTCCGCGACTACCAGCAGTGGTTGAAGACGAGCGAGGTTCCCAAACTCTTCATCGAGGCCGATCCCGGCTTCTTCTCGGCGGGCATCGCCGCCGCAACCGCTCGCTGGCCCAATCAGGACACGGTCAAGGTGCGCGGTCATCACTTCCTCCAGGAGGACTCGGGACCCGAGATTGGGAAAGCCATCGCCGCCTGGCTCGCGCGCTAGGTGCCGCTTCCCAACCGGGTCGACCCCTGGGGCGACCTCCATGCCGTCGCCGCCCGGGGAACCTTTACCGGTAATCGCGGCTGTCTGGTCAACGATGATGGCGAGCTGGTCCGCCACCACCAGAGCAGCGCCTGGATCACCTGCCGCCTGGCGTTCAAAGATTGGAAGCACCCCCTCACCCAACCTCACACGTGGACCCCGCTCTTCTTCCTCGACGAAGCGGTCGCTCTCGCCGCCGGACACCGCCCCTGCGCCCTTTGCCGGCGGTCAGACTTCAACTCCTATCGCCGCGCCATCGCCGA
>JAICGW010000176.1 GCA_025922945.1 Acidimicrobiia bacterium
CCACTAGACCCACCGATCCCACCAGGGTCCGCGCGATCTCCACCGCCACCACCTCGGAGTTGGCGACGATTCCTACCTCTTGTCCGGAAAGCCCGAACAACAAGAGCAACGGCATAGCGGCGCCGGCGTATGCCAGGAGAAGAGTGTTGATGGTCGAAGCCACGTGGTCACGTCCTACCCGCATACCGGCCGCATAGAGCTGGCCCGGCTCGAGCGAAGGGTTGGCTGCTGCGATCTCGGAAACCGCCGAGGCCTGAGTCACGGTCACATCGTCGAGGGCCCCGAGAGCTCCCAGCATGATCCCGGCCAGGAGGAGTCCCCGCAGATCGAATGCGCCGATGCCGACTAAGAAGCCGGCCTCTTCGGAGACGAGGCCGGAGAAGTGAGCCAGCCTTATCACCAAGGCTCCGAGGCCGACGGTGAGGCCGAGGCTGGCAAAGGTGCCCAACGCCGCCACGTGGGTGGTGCCCTTGTTTCCATGTGCAAGGTATATGGCAGATACCGCGATCAGCATTCCCCCTGTTAGAGCGACCAGCTCAGGCGAACGTCCCGAGAGAATGGCGGGCACGATGTAGAGCATCAGAACCGCGATTGAAAGAGCCAGGCCTCCCAGCGCTGCCAACCCCCGAAGGCGCCCCAGCAAGACGACCAAGAGCGAGAAGATGAGCCCGGCGCCGATAAGCAGCGGTCGCCGTTCCCGGTCGGCGAACTGGTAGCGCTGGAGGGCAGGAGCCTCTGGGATGCGGTTGAGGACGACTCTGTGGCCAACACTGAACTCAGGAGCGGAAGGAATCAATTCCCACTCCTCGAAGGTCGTCGTTCCGGCGTCTGGTCCTTCGAGCAGTTCAAAAGTTGCCCTCCGACAGGCGAGATCTTCAGCGTAGGAACAGCTTTCCTCGACCACCTCAATCACGCTGGCGGAGAGGACCTCGGGAGCAAAGCCGAACTGGCTGACATCGGGGGGGTTGCCGGGGCGGAGCAGGACGGCGCCCACAATCGCCAACGACGTCAGGATCACAACTCCTACGCCGAGGTTCTGAGCCAGTGGCCGTCGGTCAGGACCGGTAAGGACCTCGAGATCGCTTGGTGGGAGGATGGATCAAGGTTATTTCGAGGAGGGTCTCCGGGCGCGGACCATCGAGGTTTCGGGCCGGCAGACCGACGACTTGGTGAGTCTCCTCATACCCTCGGCAGTGGGAACTGGAGGATGAGGTTGTCAGCCCACCGGCCCGAACGGCAGCAACACCAACGAAGCAGTGAGGGACGGGTTAGGCCGAAGTCAGGAGAGGAGACCTCCCCTAGCTCGCCGGCTCCACGATCACTGTGCCGACCATCTCGGGATGGGCACCGCAGAAGTAGGGGAACGTCCCCGCAGTGTCAAACCTGACGGTTGCACTGTCGTCTGAAAAGAACAACGGGGTCTTGAAACTGTTATCGCTGGCTTGGGCGTTATGGCCGACCGGATCTCCGTTGGTCCAGATGATGGAATCCCCGGCCCTGATCGTGATGGGATCGGGAACGAATTTGAAGTTCTCGATCATCAGATTCACAGTCGCTGGCTCATCCGCTGAACAGGCGCCCATGAGCAGAATTGCAAACGCAGCTGCGGTTCTAAGAAGAGGACCTAACCCGGCCATTTGCTCGGCGGAAAATAGTGGTCAGCCATCCGTGCTGGCGTGAAGATGGGTCCTTAGAACCCTATCCGGCAAGCTCGCTGGCCTCCGCCTTCCCGCATTGGTCAAGCGGTCCTGACCCAGACCCGTCGATTCTGTAAAGCCTCCGTCTCGGGCCCGATCCCACGCCTCTCGGATCTCGTCCTCGCTGAATCCTGCAGCCATCATGAGAGCGGCGACCCGACTCTTGCCCTGGAGCAGAAGAGCGAGCAGCTGGTC
>JAICGW010000177.1 GCA_025922945.1 Acidimicrobiia bacterium
CATCGACGATAATCGATGGAACCCGGCCTGTCAAGGGAATCGACCGCGCACGGACCCACAACATTGACCCCACGGCTCCGACGATGAGCGCCGCCCCCAGCATCTGAAGGGCGCTGAGACGCTCCCCGAGCAGGTATCCGGACCCGACTCCAAAGATCGGAATCAGATTCAGAAAGAGGCCGGCGAGAGCGGCTGGTATTCGGCGCAGGCCGGTCAGGTAGAGCCAGAAGGCCAGGGCGTAATAGAGCACTCCGGAGACGAAAGCGCTCGCCCATGCACCTCCAGACCAGCTTGAGACGGCGAAAGACTCGCCGCGCAGAAGGGGGACGCCCAGCAGACTGAGGGCGAAGATGAGTGCACACACTTGCTGGGCGGTGATGACGGCCAGGGTCGAGTTCTCTTCCATCCACCCGCGGGTGATCACCGTGTAGACCGCGCACGCGGCGACGCCCGCCAACGTGAAGCCGATCCCGAGCAAGGTACCGCTGGTGTTCGCTTCCCCGACGGCGAGCAAGACCCCGACAGAGGTCACCCCAATGGCCAAAGCCATCGACCGCGTGATCGTCTCCCGCAGCACCATTGCTGCCAAGAGCAGAATCATGATTGGCTCGGTTGCCCACAGCACCACCGACAGGCTGGCAGTGATCTGGGTGAGGCCGATGAGGCCCAGCGCGTAGGACAGGCCGGGGTTCAAAAATCCGAGCAATCCCAGGCGGATGGACCCCCGGGTCCATGGCTGTCGGCCTCGCGCACTCATTAGCACGCCAAGAAAAAGCAGGCTCGTCGTGAGTTGAATGGGAAGCAGGACCAGCGGGGGAATCTCGGCAATCGCTCGTTTGCTGATCACGGTTGCCACCCCCCACGAGGCCGCGGCGGCCGTGAGGACCAGGTAATACTTGCCTTTCCTGTCGGAGAGCCTCTCCATCGATTATCGACGATAATCGATGGATGTACTCGGGAAGCCCAGCCTTTAAGGTCGAAGTCCTGTGATTGCATCGACGATTTCCGGGAGCCTGCCCAAGCCTCGCTGGCTGGCGTCGCCCGACCAGCTCTGGGCCGAGTGGCTTCATGATGACGAAACCCGGGTCGAGGCACAGCGCGACGCGGTGAGTTTGGCGGTGCGGGCGCAAGAGGTAGCGGGCATCGACATCATCTCCGACGGCGAACAAACTCGTCGTCACTTCGTGACGACGTTTATCGAGGGACTCGAGGGAGTCGACGCCACTAATCGGGAGACAATGACGATTCGGCGGCGATACGAAGCCTCGGTTCCTCGTGTCGTCGGAGCGCTAGAGAGGTCCCAGCCCGTGTTCCACGATGCCGCTCGTGAACTCCGAGGCGCCACCGACCATGCGGTCAAGTTCACCCTGCCGGGCCCGATGACGATGGTCGACACTCTCGCCGACCATCACTACGGGGATAGGGAGCAGATGGCAATGGTCTGTGCTCGCATCCTCAACCAGGAGGCGCTCGACCTGGTCGCGGCGGGGATCGACGTGATCCAATTCGACGAGCCGGCGTTCAACGTCTTTCTCGATGAGGTGGCCGACTGGGGAGTCGGCGCCCTCGAGCTTGCCGCCGCCGGATTGACAGCCACCACCGCCGTTCATATCTGTTATGGCTACGGCATCCAGGCCAACATTGAGTGGAAGCAAGGTCTGGGACCAGAGTGGCGGCAGTACGAGGCGACTTTCCCGCTTCTGGCGAAGTCATCG
>JAICGW010000178.1 GCA_025922945.1 Acidimicrobiia bacterium
ATCTCCTGCCCGACGATCGGAGGGCGCTTGGTGGCAAAGGCCCCCCACCAGAGGCGAAGCCCATAGGAAACGGTCAACACCGAACCGAGGGCCATGACCCCCACCATCACGCCACCCAACCAGGGTGGGCTGGAGGTAGTTGTCAGCAGCGATTCGAGGGCCGCCTCCTTAGCGACGTAGCCAGCCAAAGGCGGTAACCCGATCATCGAAGCCACAGCCAAGGCGGCAATTGCCGCAGTTCTGGGCATCAGGCGCCCCAGCCCCGACAGTTGGCGCAGATCCCGAGTTCCAGTGGCGGCATCGATGACGCCAACGATCAGAAAAAGTGAGGCCTTGAACATGGCGTGGGCGCCGATCATCGCTACCCCGGCCAGAGCGGTGGCCCGCGAGCTGGTACCGACGAGGAGAATGAGAAGGCCCAGTTGGCTGACGGTGCCGAAAGCGAGGATGAGCTTGAGGTCGTGTTGCCGGAGAGCCCGGTAGCCCCCGAGCAGCATGGTGAAGCAGCCAACCCCGATGATGATCGCTCGCCACGAGACCAGGGTCGAGAAGCCGGGGGCGAGGCGGGCAACGAGATAAACCCCGGCCTTCACCATCGCCGCCGCGTGGAGGTAAGCGCTAACCGGGGTCGGGGCCGCCATTGCGGCGGGGAGCCAGAAGTGGAAGGGAACCAACGCCGATTTGCTGGCCGCCCCCACCAGGAGGAGGACGATCGCCAGCACCACCGGACCGTCACCGGGTGGCGCCGCCAGGATGCGAAAAATGTCGTAGGTCCCGGTGGCGTCGCCCAAGAGGACAATTCCTCCCAGCATCGCCAAACCGCCGGTGGTGGTGACGAGGATCGCCTTCATCGCCGCCCGCCGGGAAGTGGCGCGGTCGGCGTAGTGGCCGATCAACAAATAGGAGAAGACGGTCGTCAGTTCCCAGAAGACATAGACCTGGAGCAGGTTGGAGCTGGTGACGAGTCCGAGCATGGCTCCGGCGAAGGCGGTGAGAACTGCCCCGAACCGACCCAGCCCGCTCGACCGAGTCGAGAAATAGCGCGAGCTGTAGGCGAGGACCATCGCCCCGATCCCCCCGACCAGGAGGACCATCAACCAGGACAAGGAGTCGAGCTGGAAGCTGAGATCGAGCCCTAGGACCGGAATCCAGGGAACCCGAAGGGACGGACCTTCACCGGCGACTACCGCGTTGGTATGCCCCAGGGCCCAGGCCGCCGCCGAAGCCGGCGCTAGGGCCAGCACCAAAAAGGCTCTTCTTCCCAGCCACGAGACCAGAGCAGGGGCGGCCAGGGCGGCCACCACGTGGGCAATCAACAGCCACAGCACGTCCGCTCCTTATGAGTAGTGGGCGTCTGGTCTTTTTTGGGGGACGGAATTAAGGGCGCCGGCTCGAAACCATCGTCAACGACGGCTCGAAGCTCGGCTAGAGAACCATATCAAAGTCGAGTTGGCGTCTGATTGTGATCGCGCTCACAGTTTCAGGAGCTAGTCGTCGTCATCGCTGAGCTCCAACCCCAACGCAGCGGCGATGCCGTCGAGGGCCGCCAAAGCTTCCCGCTCGACATCGCCGTCGAGTTCCTTCCTGATGAGGTTCGCTGCCTCCCGCAGGTCCTTGGCAGCCTCCTCCGGTTTATCCACTGCTTTGCTCACCGCCTGCTCAA
>JAICGW010000179.1 GCA_025922945.1 Acidimicrobiia bacterium
ACGGTGTCCTCTACTACGCCAACCTGGGGGGCTACCACATCGGGGCGATCGATCTCGACGAGCGGGGAGCCCCGATCCATAAGGGCAACGCGGTCAAATCGGCTTCTCGGTCGAATACCTTTTGACATCGAAGGCAACACCCGCCTCTAGGCGGGGTTCCTACGGTCACAAGACCTTGATCGAAGCCTGAGCATCCGCCGATTTGATGGGACCGACGCCTTTAACCGGTCGACCGGCGCCGCCGCCAGATAGCCGAGGTCTGGCAAGGGCCCAATGCTCAAGATCTCCGCTTGTGCGAGATCGCCGAAAAGTGCGACGGGTCGAGTGACGATGACGTCGGATCCGTTTGATCTTTGGTGGCCGGCCTCACCATGTGCCAAGTCGGCCCCGACAGCAGCGATGCTTGTGTTGCCAGCTACGACTGCTTAGGGCCTCAAGCCGGCGAAAACCTCGGAGGAGTTGTCGATGTCCCAGCGCTCGACAACCTCTCCGTCCTCGAAATGCATGACGGTGATCCCGATCTTGAGAACTGTCTTCCTGTCGGTTCTATACCCATCAGCTTCCCGGTGTGGCGGGCGTCAAGCACATATCTCGCACAGAGCTTCTCGTCCTGTCCAAAGGTCTCAGCATGTTGAGGTGTATTTCCGATGTGGCGGCGAGCATGCCCTGATACATCGCGGCGACCGCTCCCTGGTTGGGAAAGTCGTAGTTGCCGGCGTGGAGCTTGATCCCTTCGGCATACAGCTCGAGATAAGAGTTGACATCTCCCGAGTTCCAAGCGTCCACCGCACGCATCAACGCAGCCTCGTTCTCTTTCACGCCCATTCCAAGCTCCCTCCTCGGATCCGGTTGGTGGAATCTACGCATAGTGAACGGCTCGCGCGTAGAACGCTGCCGAGCTAGACCATGGGGCGGCGGCTCCGAGGCCCGTCTCCGTCGATTGACCCGACCGGGTTTGATCACAGATGCGGACTGGACCTCGGGCGGAGAGATTAGAACCGACCTGGAAGGAGGTGCTGCAAGGCCTGCACGCGGTGGTGGCGAGCCGAACTCCTCAGGACCAAGCGACCTCGTAGAGCCGGCGGGGTTCTTCGAATCCTTTGAGGGCATGTTCGCCGCGGTCGACGAAGGTGAAGCCCTTGCCGGCGGTGAGATCACGGATCACGCTCGAAGCAAGAATCTGGCCGGGGCCTGCTTGGGCGCAGGTGCGGGCTGCCAGTTGGACTACTGCGCCGAAGAGGTCCTGGTTCTTTTCGACCGGTTCGCCTGCGCTCATCCCGATTCGCACCCGGAGCGAAACCTCGTTTTCCTGGTTCCGGAGGGCGAAGGCCTTCTGAATGGCGATCGAGGCTTCGACCGCTCGTACCACGGAGCGAAAACAGGCCATCACCCCGTCCCCGGTATGTTTGACCCGGTTGCCATGCCCCTCGCGCAGGGCATTGTCGATGATCTCGTCGTGAATCCTGAGGAAGTCCATTGCCGCAACGTCTCCCAGGCGCTCGGTCAAAGCTGTGGATCCCTCGATATCGGTGAATAGGATCACCCGAAAGGCGCTGTCCTGAGGTGGAGGACTC